>DVHN01000009.1 GCA_018712075.1 Candidatus Fimimorpha faecalis | reverse complement strand
GTATCTATTGTCATTTTACATACACCTCGCTTTCATTTATATTATACATAAATTCTAGCTAGAATACAACCTATTTTTATTAGAAGCTAAATTAGCATACTATGTTTTTATTATATCTAGGATACTATTTTCATTACAGAATCTGTTTTCCAACCACCACGTTCCATGGCATATTTATCTGGAATTTTTAATAAAGCCATAACAGAAGCGTTTACATGCCTGAGATCATGGAAGCTCATATGAGGAAGGTTGTTTCTTTCTAGTAGTCTTTTCCATTTCATATAAATAGAATGTCTACTTAATTCAATTAGCATATCTGAGTTGTTGCTTTGTTCATTAATTAACTGTTGAGTATATTCGGAAGTCTATGTTTACGAATTCGTGTTGCTGTTTTACCAGAGTTTTTTCTTATGGCTTTTCCGTCTACATCAACAATAACTTGATTAATAGAAGTGACAGATCCATAATAGATCTGTCACTATTTTAATATGTCAGTTTATATATGTTGAAACTTTCTGAACTCTTATGCAATTTTTTGATCTGCAAGTTTCTTTACTTCTTCAATCGAAAGTCCTGTATACTCTGCAATTTTCTCCAATGACAAGATTCCATCGTTTAACATACGACAAGCCATTTCCTTGCGATCTTCGATGATCATATCTTCCATAATTTTACACATAATATCAACCCCTTCTTTCTCTTCCTTGAAATAGCGTACTCGTTTTGCTAACACATCATAATTTATATCATTTGGATCAATACAGGAAAAGTCGTGCATTAATTTTCCTAACTCTGTTTCCGTTTTTATTTTAGCATTCACATACAAAATATGGGTATCATCCTCAAATGGCTCTCCTGTTTCAGAAATCATCCGATTGATATGATAAATTGGCAGGTTTCTTTTTAATATGTCATTTTCTGTTATAAAGATAATATAAATCTCTGGAAGTGCCTCAAACTCCTCTCCAGGAGCAATTATATTTGCGTCTATGACACTACTATGATAGCGTGCTCGTTTTGCTTTGGCACCTCTGTCACTGCGTTGTACCTCAATATTATACTTTTTATTAAATTGATCCGTCGCAAAAATATCCAGACGCATGGAACGTCCCTGGAGATTCTTAATCGTATATTGAGAATGTACTTCACATGAGCTCCTAGTCTTTTGTTGCCATCTACCATTGAATGATTTTTTACTAATCCGAAACAAAGCTGTGCTGCTTTTGCCTGAATACTCGGATATAGTTCCTTTCCACCAAACAATTGGAATGGATTAGCGAGTGCTGAATCAAGCATTCCCTCATCATGAATACCATTACTTCCTCCAGTTGCTTCGATCAGACGTGCATGAAGTATCAAAACTTGCTCTTTACTCAAAGTTTTCATTTTGCAAGTACCTCATATGCCTCCATGTTTTGTTTTATTAATCGTTCTGATACTGCAAGCACATCCTCAGTTGCCGCAATTTTTTCTTTTTCAGCCTTACTAAAATCAATTACAAGATATCGGGGTACATTATTCTTTAATATTACTGCTGTTCCGTGTTCCTCAACTACTCTTACGACTTTAGAAAAATTCTGGTTTGCTTCTGTAATTGAAATCATTGTATTTGTATCTATTGTCATTTTACATACACCTCGCTTTCATTTATATTATACATAAATTCTAGCTAGAATACAACCTATTTTTATTAGAAGTTAAATTAGCATACTATGTTTTTATTATATCTAGGATACTACTCAAACTAGTATGTCCACTTGTCCTGAAACATCTTCGCCACGAAAAACAAATCCTCTTTCCTGCAACACTTCAACATATGGCTGAATATCGTTCAATTTCTGAACACCTATAACAATATCAATAATTGGTTTGGCATGTATTAAAGGGATAGCCGTACTGCCAATGTGTTGAATATCTATCGCAGTATCGCCTAAGAGACTTTTTAATTCTTTAATAGTATTTTCTGCCTCATTTATCCATTCATCTGAATTTATTTAATTTTTGATATTACATTTATTTTTTAGAAAGAAATATTCTTATATTTAGTAAATAATAGGTTGTTTTTTTGTAATAAATCTGTAAAATTGTTTGAAGTAGATTGTAAAAACTCAAAAAATAATATAGGATATATATATGATGTAGCAATTTAGCAAGCTTAAATATTTACACAAGCTCAATATGAAAGGAGTATATATGGAACAAAATGATAAAGATAGAATAAAAAAACATTTTAAAGAAGCGGAACAAATAGAAAGTCAAATTTTTGACAGAAAAGAACATTCGAGAGTCTTTTGGATTATTGTTACAGCTGCTATTGTATTATTGTTGGCTGTTTGTTTAGCATTAGCATTGGTATTGATTCGTGGTATGGGATTTTAAAGTAAGCTATAATATTGTAATAACAGCTGTAAAGAGTGAGCCTTTATTTTCCCAGAAAAAAGGGAGAAACAAACCGTTAGAGGTAAATCCATTTTTGGAAGTTCCTGGTTTTCCACAATTACTTTAAGGTGATACTATTGTTTAGAACAGATGTATTGTAGAGAAATAGGATATCCTGGTTGTTAAATTCAATAAAGTTTCCGAGTACATGTGGAGAGACATAGCGAATATCCACTGCTGTAATTTTGCTATAACCTTCTATCAGAAGAGGAATAAGGCTGCTGCCGAAGGAATCTCGAAATACAATTAATTCTTTGCTGGAAGTAGCTGCGGGGTTTTCAATACGGAGCAGTGATTTGGAACCAGAAAGAAATAATTCGTACGGGTCCGCACTGTTTGCCTTGTCTAAGTCATAAATAGGAAGAAAAGTTTCTGATTCATAATCATACATGCGGCAGTTTGTTAAGAAATCCTGTTCCAAATAATAAAGCTCATCGGGTTTGAGCGGCAGTACCGATTGATAAACACCATAAAACGGTTGTTCTATTTTTATTGGAGTGTAGTGAGCAGAAAGTGTCACTCCCATTTTAGAGGCAAGCAAATGAGCCACATCGAAAAGTTTTTCCTGTCTCCAATGGCTGTCTGTTCGATAATAATCTGACAATTCTAACAATGGCAGGATATCAATATACGAAGTATAATCCATTTGTTCTTGAATTTTTTTTATGAAGGTTTCGTAATCGATGGATGGATAGCCGTTGGATTTTGCCAGGAAGTAATTTTTATCTGGAACAATGGAGAGATAAATATTGACATTTTTATCTGCCATATAGGTATTATAAAGATATCGAAATCGGCTGCACGCATAGGAAATGGAATCTTCATGGATTGGATAGTCTAATTTGGATGCATAGCCTTGTTGGACGTAAATATCGTTACTATCTTTTTGTCGAAAAACAAAAAAAGAGGTTGCTGTTTTTACCGTGCGAAATTGATCTCTAAGAGGAAACTGATCCAGTGTGTAATTCTCAAAATCGGACATAAAACTTCCATTTCGGATTGTATGGACGGTTGGAGTAGGAAATTGGACAAGCGGTCTGCGTTCCATTGTTGAAACGGCGAGATCGGGTTTTAGAATGCTCCATAGTGAGAATCCGAATAGGAAGGCTGCTGTTGCACAAACGGTTAAAATATTTTTGAACTTTGTCTGCATTGGATACCTCTTTAAAATCTAAAATATAGAAATGGGTTAAAGGAACCGTCAATTAAAAATGCCGTATTTACTGCAAGTAAAAGAATAAGACAAATAGGTTCCAATAAATTGAAAATGCGTTCTAATATTGGATTGGTTTGTGCCAGATGGAACAGCTTAGCTGGAAGTGGTGTTGCACCCATCGTGGAAATCACTAATAGAAGCGCATAGCTTTTAAAATAATAACTGCTTTCGACGGTTATAAGTGGTAGATTGCCAGCTCCAAACATAGCCCGAATGACAGAGAAGGCTTCTGCTATGCTGGATGCGTCAAATAAAATAAAACTTACGATGATAAATAGTAAAACATAACAATGGCGGAGCAATTTTAATTTTTCTAAATGTCTGAGTAGCCATTGTTTTTCTATGATTAATAAGATGGCAAATAGTAATCCCCATAAAACAAAATTCCATGCTGCTCCATGCCAAAGTCCCGTTGCTATCCAGACAAGCATGAGATTGCGAATCCATTTCCATTTGGAAACTCTGCTGCCTCCAAGTGGGATATAAAGATAGTCTCGAAACCAGGAGCCAAGAGAGATATGCCATCTGCGCCAAAATTCTGTGATACTGTTTGAACTATAGGGGTAATGAAAGTTTTCTAGAAATTGGAATCCAAAGAGTTTTCCAAGTCCAATTGCCATATCACTGTAACCAGAAAAATCAAAGTAAATTTGTAAAACGTTGGCAACTGCATACATCCATACGAATAAAATCGAAGGTTCACTTGGAGATTTCGAAATAGCTGCCAATTCTCCAATGACATTGGCAATCAATACCTTTTTGGATAGTCCAATTAGAAAACGACGAATTCCGATTGCAGTATTGGAGAAATTATGGGTTCTATGTTCTAGCTGTTTTGCGATATCGGAGTATCTTACAATTGGTCCTGCAATGAGTTGAGGGAACATAGTAATATAAGTGGCTAGATGGATGATGTTTTTTTGGGCAGCTACTTCTCTGCGGTATACATCAATGGTATAACTAAGAATCTGAAATGTATAAAAGCTAATTCCGATTGGCAATGCAATCGAAAGCAATGGTATCGAACTTCCAGTTATGGCATTAAAATTAGTGAGAAAGAAGTCTGCATATTTACAATAGCTGAGTAATCCCAAGCTGATGAGAATGGAAACTGTTAAAAAAAATTTTGCCCATCTGTCATTGTGATATTTCTCAATTAATAAGCCAAAACAATATCCTTGAATGATGGTAATGAGCATAAAAATGAGATACTTTGGTTCACCCCATGCATAGAAAAAAAGGCTTGAAATGAGTAAAACCGTATTCTTCAAGCCTTTTGGTGAAATAAAATAGAAAACTACTACAGTTGGGATAAAGTAGTACAAAAAGGAAATGCTTGAAAAAAGCATAATTTTTTACTCCTATATTATTGAATTGCTTCCTCGCAAATGATTTCGACAGAGGAATAGGCTGTAGTGAGTTTTTGTTTAAATGTATCAATTAATTGTGTGTCTCCAAACATTGAAACAATATAGTTGTCTACGCTCGCAATAACGAGTTTATCAGGAAAACCACAGAGCCACTGTCGATTTAAAATATTTTCTTTTATAGATGCAGCAGTAGAATCGAAATCGTTGGAGTCGGTTACGTGAAAGGCGCCACAAGTAAATGTATTGGCATTCATCATATGCACAAGTGACGCAGCATCATCAATCTTTGCAATCGAATCAGCTGGAAACCCGAGTGTGGAATCGAGGGCTGCACCATCTTCCAAACTGTATTTTCCAGGTCCATTCATGTTTTGGTTTTCTTCTGAAAAGTCTCCTCCCATGACAGAAAATTTCTCTTCTTCCTGATAAGAGTTCCATACCGTTGTAAGCAAAGATACGGCATCAGGAATAGAATTAGTCGTTTGCTCTGTAGATTCATTGGTTGGATGATTCGTTTGATTTCCACATGCAAGAATAGAGATCATCATAAATCCTGTTAAACAGAGTAGAAAAAATCGTTTCATTTGTAATTCCTCCGAAGTATATTATCCACTATTTAATAATAGTGATGTTAAGATGTGGGTATTATATCATAGGACGGCATAGGAATCTAGTCTATTTAAAAAAATAGGATAGCGTAACTTTACCTGGGGATTCCTATAGGCGGACTTCACCTTACTATTTTTTCCTTTTT
>DVHN01000125.1 GCA_018712075.1 Candidatus Fimimorpha faecalis | reverse complement strand
ATATGGAAGAGTTGTATTGGGAGTAAAAGAAGTAGATGATGAGAAAGTAGTCCAACCTTTAAAACCAGTGTTAAGGGTGGCAACGGAGGCAGATGAAAAACAGGCAGAAATGAATCGCCAAAAAGAGAAAGATGCCTTTCAAATTTGTTTGGAGAAGATTGCAAAGCATAAGTTGGAAATGAAACTAATTGATGCGGAGTATACATTTGATAATAATAAAGTTTTATTTTATTTTACTGCCGATGGGAGAATTGACTTTCGAGAGCTTGTAAAAGACCTTGCAGCGGTATTTAAAACGAGGATTGAACTTCGACAAATTGGAGTAAGAGATGAGGCAAAAATTCTGGGAGGAATTGGAATTTGCGGAAGAGAACTTTGCTGTCATACTTTTTTATCTGAATTTGCACCAGTATCGATTAAAATGGCAAAAGAGCAGAACCTGTCGTTAAATCCGATTAAAATTTCAGGAGTTTGTGGAAGGTTAATGTGCTGTTTAAAAAATGAAGAGGAGACATATGAATATTTGAATAGCCGTTTGCCAAATGTAGGGGATACAGTTACTACTGATGATGGACTCCGTGGAGAAGTGCAGACAGTAAGTGTACTTAGGCAACTTGTCAAAGTGATTGTAAATATTAATAAAGATGAAAAGGAAGTTCGAGAATATCGAGTCGATCAACTAAAATTCCGTCCGAGAAAGAAAAAGGATAAAAATAAAATAAGTGCGGAAGAACTAAAGGCGTTGGAAGAGTTGGAAAAGAAGGAAAAACGGGAAGGAATGTCAAAACTGGATGATAACTAATTTGAAAGAAGGAGAACGTTTGGATGATTTGGAATGTAATGGATATCGGATCATTCAAAATAAGAATTGGTTTTGTTTTGGTACAGATGCAGTATTGTTGAGTTGGTTTGCAAAGGTAAGAGAATCCGAACGAGTTTTAGATATGGGAACTGGAACAGGCGTGATTCCGATTTTGCTGCGTGCTAAGACATCGGGACGACAATTTGTGGGGCTGGAAATTCAAGAAGAAATTGCGGATATGGCAAGAAGAAGTGTAGCTTGGAATCATCTAGAGAGGGAGATCAAAATTCAGACTGGAGATATAAAAGAGGCCTCAGCGCTATTTGGAGGGGCTTCTTTTCATGTTGTAACATCGAATCCTCCCTATATGTCTGTGAATACAGGTTTTCAAAATCCAGACAAGAAGAAAGCAATTGCACGCCATGAAATTTGTTGTACATTGGAGGATGTAATTAGAGAAGCTTCAAAAGTATTAAAGGCAAATGGGCGTTTTTATATGGTTCATCGTCCAGAGAGACTTGGAGATATTACCGCTATGTTTGTAAAATATAAACTCAAATTAAAACGATTGCAGACGGTTCATTCGATGTTAGAAAAAGAGGCGAGTCTGATCTTGATTGAAGCGGTAAAATATGGAAATCCATATGTCACTGTAGAGCCGCCAATTATTTTATATGAACAATCAGGAAATACAACACAGCAATACAGAAAAATTTATGGAAAAACATAAGTAAGATGGAATTCTGTTTTAATGGAGAAGGAGAAGCTTTATGGAAGGAAAACTATATTTATGTGCGACTCCAATTGGTAATTTAGAGGATATTACATTTCGAGTTGTGAGAATATTGAAAGAGGTAGATCTAATTGCAGCTGAGGATACGAGACATAGCATTAAGCTATTGAATCATTTTAATATTACAACACCAATGACGAGTTATCATGAATTTAATAAATATGATAAAGCCAAGTATTTGGTGGAGCAGATGAAAACAGGTCGATCTGTAGCATGTATTACAGATGCAGGAACCCCTGGAATTTCTGATCCAGGAGAGGAACTGGTACGGCAATGTATGGAGGAAGGAATTGAGGTTACTTCGCTTCCAGGTCCTGTAGCATGTATCACAGCTTTAACGATGTCAGGACTTCCAACAAGAAGATTTTGTTTTGAAGCATTTCTTCCGTCGGATAAAAAAGAAAGACAATTGATATTGGACGAGTTGAAAACAGAGACGAGAACTACGATTCTGTATGAGGCTCCGCATCGGTTGCTGAAGACATTGAAAGAGTTAAATGAAGTGCTTGGAAACCGCAGAATTACGGTTTGCAGAGAACTTACAAAAAAACATGAGACGGTGTTGGCTTCGACATTAGAAGATGCGATCCTTTTTTATGAATTAGAACCTCCGAAGGGGGAATGTGTAATTGTAATGGAAGGAAAAAGTGCAGAAGCCCTAAAAGAAGAGAAACGAAAGAACTGGATGGAACTATCATTAGAAGAACATATGGACTACTATTTAAATCAGGGAATGGATAAAAAAGCTGCGATGAAAGCTGTAGCAAAGGATCGTAATATACAGAAAAGGGAAGTTTATCAGGCATTAATAGGAAAATGCTGAGAGATTATTCTCTCAGCATTTTGGTATACTGTATGATATAGCAAACAAAACTAAAGATCATAAAACAAATACAAATGATAATGAGTGTATTTACTGCATTCATTGGCATGGTTGGGAAAATAATTAATACGATAATGGAGACATCCAATATGGCAGTGCATATTTTACCAAACCAAAAAGCACCATGTAGTATTTTTTTCCGAAGAAAAATGATTCCCATGATTCCCATATAAGTTTCTTTAACGATAAATAAAATAACAAGCGGAATCATAAGAGAATAACGGCTCATTAGACATATGGCAAGTACTCCCTGTGTTAATTTATCAGAGATAGGGTCTAAAACTTTTCCAATGTCTGTAATCATATGAAACTTACGGGCAATCAATCCGTCCAAGAAGTCAGTACAACTGGAGAGAATTAGCAGTCCAGTTACAACATAGTAATCGGAAGGTTCTTTAGCGTTTAAATAGAGCCAGGCGATAACTGGAAGAATTAAGATACGAAAGTATCCAAATAAGTTTGGAATGGAAAAAATCTGTTTTTTTAACGGAAGATTCGATGATTGCAAAAAATCCCCTCCCTTTTTGATTTATCTGATTATGTGAAAGTTCATAGGTTTATTATAGTACGATTTGTCATTAAAGTAAAGATGAAGTGAAATAATTCATATAATATTTAAGAAAATGTTCATTAATGACTGTTTCAAATTGGAAGGTTCAATGGAGAATAATACTACTAAAAAGATAAAAAAATCAGTGCATATATAAGCAAAATATGAATAAAAACAGAGTTATCCACAATATATAGTGGATAACTCTGCGTATATAGTGGATAACTTAGAAAAAGTGGTTGATAACCTCATTAATATTTTAAGAGGAAAGGTAAATGATAAATATGAATAGTTCGGATAAATATAAAACAGAAATGGAAAGTAAGAGAAAGCGAATGGTAATTACTGGAGCAAGTGGATTCTTAGGATCACGTCTTTATGAGTTTTTTTCAGGAAACCAATTTTCCAGAGATTATCTTGTGTTTGCGCCAACTCATACACAGATGGATATTACAGACAAAAATGCAGTTCAAATGTATATGAAGGAAATTCATCCCGATATTGTTATTCATAGTGCTGCTGTTTCTAATACATGGACATGCCAGCAGCAGCCAGAATTGTCTTGGAATGTGAATGTAGAAGGTACAATCAATATAGGAAGGATATGTCATGAGTTGGGAAGCAGGCTTATTTTTATGAGTTCGGATCAAGTGTATAATGGAGAAGCTGGACTGCTGCCTCATTTGGAAAACGAAGTGTTAACTCCATCTAATATTTATGGAAAGCATAAATTAGAAGCAGAACAGAGACTTTGCAATATGGAAATGGATGTGGTATGTTTGCGTTTAACTTGGATGTTTGATTATCCAAAGGAAGGAAGAGTCTTAAACCAAAATATTATTGTAAATGTGTTGAATGCATTAAAGCAGCAAACATCCATCCAATCCCCGATTTATGAGTACCGAGGAGTAACGAATGTTTGGGACGTAGTAAAAAATATGGAAAACGTATTGGATATACCAGCTGGGATTTATAATTATGGGAGTGAATGCAGTGGTAATACATATGAAACGGTTGGCTTTGTGTTTGATTCACTTGGAAAGAATATGGAGAAAGAAAAACTCTTATTAGCAGATACAAAACGGTATGTGAATCAGCCTAGAAATTTAAGTATGAGTATAGAAAAACTCAAGAAAACAGGGATTAGTTTTCCAAGCAGCTATGAAGGGATTTTACAGTGTATAAAAGAGTCGAACTGAGAAGCAAATGATGAATATTTATATATACAAAATAAAAAAGTAGACAAAGTGACAAATGTAATGTATAAATAATGACAAAATACAGATGAAACTATACTGTGAATATGGTAAACCTATACTATAACAATTATCTGGAAATAGAAAGTTGTTTAGGAAGAAAGGAGGAACATATGTTAAATTTAAGAAAAAGAGCATTTGGACTATGTATGGGTATTACCATGATGACTGGTCTGATAGGAAGTACGATGCCATATGTCTATGCGCAATCTCCAACCGAGTATGTAGCCCAAGCAGCCACAGAGGTACAGACATTAGATCCAAGTGGATTTGTTTCTAAAAATGGAGGTAAGGTATCTGTACAGGATGGAAAGGTTGTTATGGAAAAAATGGGCGGAGACCATTTTGTTCTGTATGACAAACTCGACCACACAATTAATCAATTTACAATGGAAGCAGATGTTACGATTCAAGATGGAAGCAGTGCCGCATTAGTATTTGGAGTAAAAGATAAAAACTTACCAAGTGCTTCTTGGCATGCAGCAAACTTTAATTCCAATAATCAAGGTGATGCGATTCGTGTTTTTCGGGTAGATGGAGGATTGTCAGAGTTTTCAAAAGGGGATAGAGGAGAACTGGATTTATCAAAATCGCTGCATATGAAAATAGATGTAACAGCAGACGGAACGTTTGTATATACTCTTACAAATCCAGATACTGGAAAGCAAGTAGTACAGGAAGGAACAATTGATAATTGGAGAGGCGGATATATTGGAATATTGACGTTTGAGTCAGGGGCAGAATGGTCCAATATTACATTAGTTGATAATAGTGTAGAACTTCCTAGTAATGATGTAAGTTTGGATAATTCATCGGGATTATTTAAGACAGATTTGACAGATATGGTTTATTCAGATGGAGAATGGACGGTTACAGAAAATGGAGTAAATGCTGTCAGCAGTGGTGATAGTTTTCTGAAATCCTCCAAACAGGGAAGCGATTTTGTTTATGAGGCAGATGTTACGTTTCATGAGAGAAAAGGAGCTGCGTCATTAGTATTCCGTTCGAATAATAATAATGACTTTAAAAACTGCTATGTAGCTAATATTAATGGAGAAGGCGGAGAAACTCGTCTATTTAAATTTGAAAATGATCGTGCACTTGATGTGGCAGTATGCAAGACAGTACCAGTTGCTGAAAATAATACATATCATTTATCAATTACTGCAATAGGAGAACATCTTGTTTATGCAGTAAATGGACAAGTAGTAGGAAGTACTGGAGATTATACTCAAAATACAGATGATCCAAATATAGGACAAAATGATGCTATTTTGGAAGGTTATTTTGGATTACTAAACTATGATGGGAATGCAACTTATCAAAATGTACGTTCTACAGTGTTGACGGAAGAAAATACACCGAAATTAACAGGTATCACAGCAGATATTACAGATGGTACACTGACGTATCCTTTGAATTATCAAGATGGACAGTATACTTGTGTAACTTATGTAAGTAATACTGCTTCAGCTATTCAATTGAAACCAGAAGTATCAGAAGGTACAGAAGTGACAATAACAGATGCAAACGGAAATAAAGTGGATGGGACTGTGTCTCTGCCAGAAAAGATAAATACATTTACGATTACGTTAAAAAATCCTAATTCAGGAGCACAGACGTTATATCGTACTGTTATTTGCAAAGAAGAAGCATCGTATTATGATGAAACGTATCGTGGACAGTATCACTATTCCGTAAAAGATGGATGGGGAAATGATCCAAATGGTATGGTTTATTATAATGGAATTTATCATTTATTCTATCAATTTTATTATGGTGGGCCAAATTGGGGACCAATGCATTGGGGTCATGCAACAAGTACCGACTTGATTCATTGGGAAGAAAATCCAATTACGTTTTATCCAGATGAGTATGGTTCTATGTTTTCTGGATGTACTGTAGTAGATGAGGATAATACATCTGGTCTATTTGAAGACGGAGAAGGTGGATTAGTCGCTCTGATTACAGCCAATGGAAATGGACAGAGGATTATCGTGGCATATTCGAGTGACGGAATGAACTGGGAAAAAACAGAAGGTGTCGCTGTGGATTGGACTGAAGATCCATTAGGAAATAGAGATTTTAGAGATCCAAAGGTATTCCGCTATGAAAATAAATGGTTTATGGCAATTGCTGGTGGACCTCTTAGAATTTATTCTTCTGATGATCTATTGAATTGGGAAGTAGAATCTGTTTATCCAGATTTACATACCGAATGTCCGGAAATTTACCGTATTAAGGTAGATGGAACAGAGGAATATAAATGGGTATTAAATCGAGGTGGAAGATATTATAAGGTTGGTGACTTTAAGCAGGTAGATGGAAAATGGACATTTGTACCAGATGAGGAGTATAAGGATCAAGATAGTGTTATGAATTTTGGAAAAGATTCGTATGCTGCTATGAGTTATTATCAAGGCGCATTTGATGAAAACCAAAAGCCACTGATTGTTATTAACTGGATGAATACTTGGGATGATTATTGTAATTTAGTAGATGATGCAAGTGGAAACGTAGTATTTAATGGTACATATAATCTGCAATTAGAGTTAGGTTTGAAACAGGATGCAAGTGGAAAGTATGTATTGACTCAGACACCAATTAGTCAATACGAGACATTAAGAAAAGATGCTTCTGTCGTACTGGAAAATCAGGTGATTCAGCCAGGAGAAAACGTATTAAAAGATTTTAATGATGACAGTTATGAAATCGTAGCAAATATTAAGCCAGAAGCTGGAACAACGGAAGCTGGGTTTAAAGTTCGTACAGGTAATGAACAAGAATCAGTAATTTCTTATAATTTTGCAAATCAAACGATTACATTGGATCGCAGTAAAGCTGGAAGATATCCAACAGATAAATTCTTAGAACCAATGGTACAGCAAACAGTTACCAATCCAGATGGATCCGTAGATTTACATATTTATGTAGACCGCTCTTCAGTAGAAGTATTTACAAGTGATAATACAGTAACTGGTGCAATGCAGATCTTCCCAGATAAAGAAAGCACAGGAGCAGAACTATATACGGTTGGTGGAAATGCAACAGCGAATGTTACGATTTATCCGTTATCTTCTATCTGGAATAATGAACAGCCAGAAACTCCTTTACAAGTTTCTTATCGTACACATGTACAAAATGAAGGCTGGCAAGATTATGTATCGGATGGCGCTTTGTCAGGAACAAAGGGCAAGAGTTTACGATTAGAAGGTATTGAAATCCGTCTGGATAATAATACAATTGGAGGAAGCGTAGAATACCGTACACATGTACAGAATGAAGGCTGGCAAGATTATGTATCAGATGGAACTATGTCAGGAACAAAGGGTAAGAGTTTACGATTAGAAGCAATTCAGGTTCGTTTAACGGGAGCGATTGCGGAAAAATATGATATTTATTATCGTACCCATATTCAAGATAAAGGATGGCTTGGATGGGCATCGAATGATGGTAAGTCTGGATCGGCAGGATTATCCAAGAGATTGGAAGCAATCGAAATTCGCCTAGTAGAAAAAGGTGGAGCAGCTCCTGGAAGTACAGAAAATGCTTACTTGACAAACCAAAAAACTGCAAATCCAACGATTAGTTACCGTACGCATGTGCAAAACGAAGGCTGGCAGGACTATGTAACTGGCGGAGTTATGTCAGGAACAAAGGGCAAGAGTCTGCGGTTAGAAGCGATCCAGATTCAAGTTAACGGAGATGGATTGAGTGGAAATGTAGAATACCGTACGCATGTACAAAATGAAGGATGGCAGGACTATGTAGCAAATGGAGCGATGTCAGGAACCAAAGGTAAGAGTCTGCGGTTAGAAGCAATCCAGATTCGTCTGACAGGTGAGCTAGCTCAGAAATACAGCATTGAATATCGTACGCATGTACAGAATGAAGGTTGGCAGAACTGGGTAAGAGATGATGCGATGTCAGGAACGAAAGGAAAGAGCCTGAGATTAGAGGCGATTGAAATCCGTCTTGTTAAAAAATAATAGAGTTATGTAGGATGGCGGCACAGCATAAAGCTGTGCCGTTGCTTTTTTATTTACAAATTCCATAAGCATGAAAAAAGTAACATATGTCATGATGGCATGACAAAAATCACTCTTTTTCTAAAAAAATGCATGACATTTTACACCTGTTTTAATTAGGATAGATTGATACAATAAATACATCAAAAATGATTAAGGGAGGAAGACGATATGAAATATGTGATACTCGTCAGTCATGGAACATTTGCCCCAGGACTTCACAGTGTTCTCAAGATGCTGGCTGGAGCAAATAGAGAAGATGTTCTAAGTGCCAGTATGGAAGACGGTATGGGAGCGGAGGACTTTGTAAAGAGATTTGAAGAGACAATTACACCAGTCAAGGAAGAAGATGAAATCATATTATTGGCAGATATTATTGGGGGATCTCCATTGACAAATGCAATGGATGTATTGTCACAGAGAAATCTTTTGAAGCACACAATCGTATTTGGCGGAATGAATCTTCCAATGGCATTAACCGCTGCAATGATGAAAGACGATATGGATACCGATACATTAAGAGAGAGTCTTGTAAACGAATCCAGAGGGGCCATTACAGAACTGTTATTAAATCTGGAAGAAGAAGCGGATGACGAAATATAATGGAACATATTTTAGTAACTAATAATGAAACAAGATTGTTGTTTGAGATCTTAAAATAATCAAATGAAAATATAAAAAATAGGAGGAATCAATTATGTCAGTATCATTTGTAAGAGTAGACGATCGTATGATCCATGGTCAAACTTGTACCCGTTGGGCGTTAGAATATCCTTGTGATGGTTTAGTAGCTGTGAACGATTTAGCTGCAAGCAATCCAGTATTAAAGGCTGCTTATAAGAGTGCATCTGGAAAGAAAACCTTTGTATGGACGATGGAAGAGTGGAAAGCAAAGTGTAAGAAGGTAATTGCAAGCAAAGACCGTTATTTCCTTATTACTAAAAATCCTATTGATATGAAGAAAATTTTAGTTGATCAGGGATTTGATCCAGGAGTTAAAACAGTAATTATTGGGCCTTGTAACGACAGACCAGGAGCAACCAAACTTGGTAATAACCAGTCAATTACTCAGGAAGAAGCACAGGCTTTGGAAGATATTATGAAGGCTGGATATAATGTAGAGTTTGCATTATTGAAAGAGGAAGCAATTGGAAACTGGACGAAATTTAGAGGACAGTTTGGATTTAAATAAAATAATACATAAGGGAAAGGTGATATTGAGTTATGGAAATTAATTTATTTCAGGCAATACTCTTAGGCTTATGTGCATGTTTATCCAGTATGCCTGGTCTAGGAGGCACTACATTTGGTAACTACACATTAGGCCGTCCATTGGTAGCAGGTCTTGTGGTAGGTCTTATTCTTGGAGATATACAGACTGGTGTTATTGTCGGAGCTTCTATTCAGATTCTTTATATTGCATTAGTAACGCCTGGTGGAACAGTATCTGCGGATGTACGTGCGATTAGTTATATCGGTATTCCACTTTCTATTTGTGCAATTAAAGGTATGGGATTGGATGCATCCACAAAGTCAGCACAAGATATGGCAGCTGCACTTGGGGCAGCAGTAGGAACATTAGGAACTGTATTATTCTATGGAACAGCAACTGTAAATCTGGTTTGGCAGCATGTTGGTTGGAAAGCAGTGAAAGAGGGAAGATTTAAACAACTTTATCTAGTAAATATGGGACTTCCATGGATTTCGCATTTTATCTGTTCTTTCCTTCCAACTGTAATTATTACAATGGCAGGCTCCAGTATGGTTGATCTTATGAAATCATACCTTCCAATGGATGGAATCGCAATGAAGACATTATTCACTGTAGGAAGTCTTCTTCCAGCAGTGGGAGTTGCAATCTTATTAAAGCAAGTTATCGGAAAAGCTACTGATTTTCTTACTTTCTTCTTTGGATTTACATTGGCTGCATGTATGGGAGTAAACTTGATCGGTGCAGCAGCAATTGGCGGATTTTTTGCAGTAATTAATTATAAAATTCAGATGCTGAAGGTGCGTCCAGCAGCAGCATCCTACGACGATGATGATGAGGAGGATATATAAGATGAAAAAAGTATCAAAAAAAGCACTGAATAAATCTTTCTTATCTTGGTTTTACGGCAATTTAACTTGTTTTTCACAGGAGCATATGCAAACATTTGGTTATCTTTGTGCTATGCTTCCTGTTGTGGAAGAGCTGTATGATACGAAGGAAGAACAAAAAGATGCAATGCAGACTTATACTGCATTTTTTAACACAGAACCTCAGATTGGTACGCTAGTAGTAGGAATGACAGCAGGTTTAGAAGAAGCAAAGGCAAATGGAGAAGCAATTGATGGAGAAACAATCAATGGTATCCGTGCAGGTCTTATGGGACCTTTAGCAGGTATTGGAGATTCCTTAATTGTAGGAACATTAATCCCAATTCTTTTAGGAATTGCACTTGGACTTTCTGGAAACGGATCCCCATTAGGAGCAATCTTTTATATCATAGTATGGAACCTTTTAATGTTTTTTGGAATGAAATTCGCTTATTTCAAAGGATATGAAATGGGTGGAAAAGCGGTTGAGCTACTAGTCGGCGAGCAGGCTCAGGCACTTCGTGAATCCATTATTATGATTGGTACAATGGTAATCGGAGCAGTAGCTGCAAGCTGGATCAATATTGAAACCTCATTTGAAATTCCAGGAATTATTGAGTTACAGAGCACATTTGATTCCATCTATCCAAAACTTTTGTCAGGAGTAACCGTTATTTTCTGTTGGTGGTTAATGACAAAGAAAAAAATCTCACCTACTGTAGTTATGGGAATTTTAGTAGTAATTGCTTTTGTAGGAGTATTACTAGGATTCTTTGATCCAAATCTTTCTTACTAAAACAAGGAAAGGAGTCTTTGCCGTATGAAAAAACAAACATCATCAAAGCAGACAAATGCATTGATTTTAGAGGCAAAATTACAAACAGATGCATTACAGCGTCTGGGTGTCTGGCTTCGTGCAGCAGCATCCCTTGCAGTAATCGGATTATTGATTGCTTGGTGGGGATTTCAGATGGGAGCTGGACTTGCAGCAGGAATATTAGGAGTAATATTGACCGTAGTAGCTGGGGCGGCAGCTTTCATAATACGACAAGGACGAGAAAACGGAAAGAAAAATGTACAACGTATTCTGAAAGCAGCTGGTATAGATTATAAAAATGGTGTTGCTATAGATGTGTAGCGGAAAGGGTTGTTGCAAAAACTAGATCAAATACAGTTGGATTGTAATACAATCATTTGTATCTGAGATGATGTTTGTAACAGCCCTTTCAATATTATAAAAAAAACTTTGCAAATTCGTTTTATAGTGTTAAGATAAAAATAAATGTGAGGGAGGAGAATAAAATATGTACAAATATAGAGTAAAAATTATACAAGCCATTGTAGCTATCTTAGTATTTGGTGTTATTATTACAGTATTCTCCCTAGCTTTTGTAAATAAAAAAGAACAGGAAAAAGGGCTTAAATTTGGAGCTACTTATATGACGATGAATAATCCTTTTTATGAAATTATGGATGATGAAATACGAAGTGTGCTGGAGGCAAGAGGAGATGTACTCATAACAAGAGATCCAGCATTGAGTATTGAAAAACAGATTGATCAGGTCCAGGAGATGATTAATCAGAACGTAGCAGCTATTTTCATTAATCCTGTCGATTGGAAAGCAATTGAGCCAGCCCTTTCAGAAGCAGCAGCGGAAGGAATACCTGTAATTGCAGTAGACAGTGATGTATATGATGATGATAAAATAGCATGTACGGTTGTTTCGGATAATTATCAGGCAGGAGTCCAGTGTGCACAGCATTTATTGGAACATAGGGATGGAGGTAATATATTGCTTCTTACTCATGGAAGTGCCAAATCTGGTATTGATCGGATACAGGGCTTTAAAGATGTAATACAGGGAAATCCAAATTTTCATATTTTGTCAGAAGAAGATTGTCTTGGTCAGCTGGAACTGGCCATGCCAGTGGTAGAACAGCAATTACAGCAATATCCTCAGATTGATGTGATCATGTGTCTCAATGACTTAGCAGCTATGGGGGCCATGGCAGCTCTGGAAGATGCAGGGATGACGGGAAAGGTAGCTGTTTACGGTGTGGACGGTTCTCCAGATGGAAAATCTATGATACAGGAACATATTATGACAGCCACAGCAGCCCAATTTCCAAGAAAGCTTGGAAGAGAAGCCGCTCAGGCGATGTATCGTATTTTGGAGAAACAGACAGTAGAATCTGTCATCAAAGTTCCTACAGAGTTAGTTACAATTGAAAATTTAGAAATATATGGAAGTGATGGATGGCAATAGGAAACTAGAAAGAATTGGAGTGTATACATATGAATAAGGAAAATGTCATAATAAAACTTCAGATAGCAATGTATCTTCTGAATTTTGCTGCCGTCTGCCTAGTGACAGGAACTATGATTTTTAGTATTTTTGAGACTGTAGACAGTATGAATGCCAGCAGTTTTTTGGAATCTGTATATGTACGGCCATGGAAACCAGAAATGATTAGTGTGACCGCTTTGGCTTGTTATTTGTTATTAGTATTGTGCAGCAGTATTAACTACCTATGGAAGACCAAAAAAAGAGAGATCCATTTTTTTATCATAGTAGTAGAGATCATTTTTTGTATTAGCGCTACAGTTGCTATGAATATGAACTATGATGGGCTTGTACTTTTAATTGTTGCAGATATGATACGAGAACAGAAGGGAAATATGCAAAAGATTGTATTAGGAGTTGCCATAATAGGTCTATATACAATTGTAGATTATAATTTGCTAGGAAATTACTTTGGAATGATACCTTGGGATACATTTTTATCTAATTTCAACACGAGTTTTCAAGCAATTTTGAAAGGTGTTAAGAGTATTTTTACTTCTATGAATCTAGTATTATTTATTCTCTATATGGCTATGCTGCTTCAGAGAGAGCATAACGAACGAGAACAAATTCAAATCCTGAATTCTCAGTTAAAGTTTGCAAATTTAAAGTTAAAAGCTTATGCGATAGCGGCAGAAAAAAATGCAGAGACAAAAGAGAGAAATCGTCTGGCAAGAGAAATTCACGATACATTAGGACATGCACTTACAGGAATTGTGGCTGGTATTGATGCGTGTATTACAATGATTGATATTTCTCCTGAAGCAACAAAAAAGCAGTTGGAAAAAATAGGAAATGTAGCTCGACAGGGAATTACAGATGTAAGACGTTCAGTAAGTAAGTTGCGCCCAGATGCATTGGAAAAAATGGATTTGGAAAAAGCCATTTCTAAGATGATGGAAGAATTAAAAAATACTGCAAATATAGATATTGTGTTTAAAAATCAAGTTCATCCGCTTAAATTTTTGGAAGATGAAGAAGAAGTCATTTACCGTGTCGTACAAGAAGCTACTACAAACTCCGTTCGACATGGACATGCAGATAAGATTTCTATTGAAATATCGAAAAAAGAAGAATGGCTGACTATTATAGTGAAGGATAATGGTCTGGGATGCAAGGAAGTGGAAGAAGGATTTGGTCTAAAACATATGAAAGAACGTCTGGAGCTTTTAAATGGAAGATTAGAATATGATGGTCAAGACGGATTCTTTATTAAAGCTTCGATACCAATTCGATGGGGAGAGGAGTTTAACTGATTATGAGTAAAAATATAAAAATAATGATCGCTGATGATCAAGAATTAATTAGAGAAAGTCTAAAAATTGTATTGTCTGCTAATCCAGATATGGAAGTAATTGATACGGTAGCAAATGGACGAGAGGTCATCCGTTCTGTAAGAAAGGAGAAGCCAGATGTTATTTTGATGGATATACGAATGCCAGAAATGAATGGAGTTTTGTGCACACAAATTATTAAAGAAAATTATCCCCAAATAAAAATCATTATTTTAACTACATTTGATGATGATGAATATGTGTATAATGCTCTTAAATTTGGAGCAAGCGGATACATATTGAAGGGTATTTCTATGACAGGACTTGTTTCGGCAATACGTACTGTTTACGATGGAAAAGCGATGATTAATCCAGATATTGCTACAAAGGTAGTACGACTTTTCTCTCAGATGGCGAAGAGCAATTATGCGATCAATGTGGATAAGCGCAATGTAGAAGAAATTAGTAAGACAGAATGGAAGGTAATCCAGCAAGTAGGCTATGGAAAGTCCAATAAAGAGATCGCATCAGCTCTCAAATTATCAGAAGGAACTGTGAGAAATAATTTGAGTTCCATTTTAAGCAAACTGGATTTAAGAGATAGAACGCAGTTAGCAATCTGGGCAGTACAGACAGGTGTAACAACACAGAGTTTTGAGAATATGTAAGAAATATATTTTATGATTCTAGAATTTATGCTGTAGTAAATTGGTATTAGGAGGAAAGTCTGAAAGAAACTTTCACCTATCCCAGAATTTATGCCGCAGCAAGTGTGGCATTAGGAGGTAAACATGGAACGAGAAGGCAGGAAACAAAAAAATAAACAATTGGCACTAGGTATTGTAATATTTATTACAACTAGTCTGTTACTGTTGATTGGAACAACTACCATAAGTCAGAATCAAAAAGATGATAAAGTAACTGTATTACATTTTGGCATGTTTGCAGGAAGCTATTGGGATGTGCCTACAGGAAATTGTTATCAGGTAATCGATGATGCAATTCAGCGTTTTGAGGAGTCTCATTCCAATGTAAAAATTGAATATGTTAGCGGTATTCTTAAGGATGATTATTCAGAATGGCTGGCAGAACAGGTGCTTCTTGGAAAAGAGCCAGATGTATTTATGATTCCAGCAGGAGAATTCGATATGTTGGCATCTGTTGGCGTATTAAAGGATTTAGACGATTTTATAAAAAAAGATAGTAGCTTTCATGAGGATGCCTATTATAGTGCGGCATATAATTATGGGAGTATTAGGCAAAAGCAGTATGCGTTGCCTTATGAAACAGTTCCGACTCTTATGTTTGTAAATAAAACGCTTTTGGAAAAGGAAGGAATTACGATGCCCGATACGAACTGGACTTGGCAAGATTTTCTAGACATATGCCGTCAAGTTACAAAAGATACAAACGGGGATGGTGTTACAGATCAGTTTGGCTATTATGATTATGGATGGAAGAATGCAGTAATTTCTAATGGAATAAGCTTATTTGATGACAATGGAGAGAACACCTTTTTTGGAGATGAAAAAGTAGAAGCTACGGTAAGATTTGTAAAGGAGTTAACAGATGTTAATCAAGGTTTTACGGTTACTTCAAAAGAATTCGATGAAGGTAAAGTAGCTTTTCGACCACTTGATTTTTCAGAATATAAAACATACAAACCGTATCCGTGGAGAATTAAGAAATATTCTAATTTTGAATGGGATTGTGTGACAATGCCTGCTGGACCTTCTGGGAAAAACCAGTCGGAAGTTAGTACTCTTTTGATAGGAGTTGGAAGCAGAACGAATTATGAAGAGCTGGCATGGGAGTTTATTAAGACATTATGTTATGAGGAAGAAACTCAGAAGCAGATTCTTAAGGATTCTCAAGGGTTACCAGTAATACGAGAAGTTGTACAATCCTCAGAATTTCAAGAGTTGCTGCAAATGGATGCACCTGGAACGAGTAAGATAAATATGAGTGTTATTGATCAGGTAATGGAAGAAGCGGTAGCTACACCTAATTTTAGACAGTATTCTTCTGTTATGTCTGAGGCAGATAGAGAAATTAGTCGTATATTAAATGGTGAAGTATCTATGGATAACGGTCTTTTAAAGCTGCAACGTGAAATGAATAGTCTTTTGAAACAGTAAATAACAATAGGAGAGATTACGATGTGTGCAGATGAACGAAAAAAAGGAACGAATATGCAATACAGAGTTGTGTTTAGTGATATTGATGGTACACTACTCAATAGTAAACATCAGGTAACTCCTGATACGAGATTAGAAATATTAAGTTTGGAACAAAGAGGGATTCCATTTATACTAGTGTCAGCTCGTATGCCAGATGGGATATTGACGATCCAAAACCAAATTGGCAATCATGCTCCGATTATATGTTATAGTGGCGCTCTTATTTGGGGAACTAATGGAGAGATTTTATATAGTCGCCAGATGAATTTGGATTTGGCAATTGAAGTTAAGAATATGCTGGATAAAGAATTTCCAAATATGTGTTGTAATACATATGGACACAATAAGTGGATTGTGGACGATGACAAAAATCCGTGGGTACGCAGTGAAGAGACAATTACTGGTATTAAATCCAAAATAGGAAATATAGAAGAAGCGTTCGCAGAGAATAAGGGAATACATAAATTTCTTTTAATGGGAGATCCCAAAGATATACTTATACTGGAAAAGCGTTTAAAGCAGGATTATCCAGACCTTCATGTTGCAAAATCTACAGAGTATTACTTGGAAGTAATGGAAAAGCACGTGAGAAAATCGAAAGCAGTTCGTATTTTATGCGATTATTATGGATATTCGATGGATGAAGCGATAGTCTTTGGAGATGGGCATAATGATATAGATATGTTGAAGGATGTAAAGAATAGCTATGCGATGGCAAATGCACCAAAAGAAGTACAGGATAGTGCCGCTTATGTGACATTGGATAATGACCATGAAGGATTATTAGTAGTCTTAAAAAAATGTTTTGAATCATGAAAATGGAGCAGCTACAAATTTATCTTGCAGCTGCTCCACTTTTTATTATCATGATATGCAAAAGAAAGCTCTAGTGCAGCTTTCTTTTGTTGAACTATTATTGAGAAGGGTTAGTTGCTTTTATAAAATACCACTGCTTCATATGGCTGCAATGTCATTTCTTTTTCTAATGCACGCTCTGTGTAGTTGGTTAATAAGCACTCATAGCCGTCTTCAAAAATTCCGTCTAATTGAATATTAGTCTCTTTTCCATAGAAGTTCGTCAATACGAGTAATTTTTCATTTTGATATACTCGTTTATAGGCGAATACAGAAGTGTTATCTTCCAATACAGGAACGTAATCACCATAGGCGATAATATCGTATTCTTTACGAAGTGCTACGAGCTTCTTATAGTAATAGAGAATGGAATCAGGATTAGCAAGACAAGCTTCGGTATTAATTGTTTTATAATTTGGATTTACCGATAACCATGGAGTACCAGTGCTAAACCCAGCATATTCAGAAGCATTCCACTGCATCGGAGTACGGGAATTATCACGGGAACGTTCCTGCAAAATCTTATAAATCTCGTCTTCCGATTTTCCTTCTTCTTTTAAAATCTGATAATAATTCAGACTTTCTACATCACGGTATTGATTAATATTGGTAAAATAAGCATTGGTCATTCCAATTTCTTCGCCCTGATAAATGTATGGAGTACCACGCATCAGATGTATCATTGTAGCAAGCATTGTAGCCGATTCACGAGGATAGTTTTTATCGTCTCCAAAACGGGAGATAATACGAGGCTGATCGTGGTTACACCAGAACACAGCATTCCAACCATTGCCTGCCTGCATTCCTGTTTGCCATGTGTTGAAAATAGATTTTAATTTCATGAAATCACAATCTTGTAATTCCCATTTCTGTTGATTCTTATAGTCTACCTTCAAATGATGGAAGTTAAAGCACATGGACAATTCTTTTTCATCTGGATTGGAGTAACGAATACAATGTTCCATTGTAGTGGAGGACATTTCACCAACGGTAATCATTCCATTGCTATTTAAACCACTGTTTTGCGCCATTTCTTTTAAGAATTCGTGAATACGATGTCCATCAGTATAAAAACGGCGTCCATCTCCTGAAAAATCATCTTCAAATACTGCTGGCTTGGAAATTAAGTTGATAACATCAAAGCGGAATCCAGAAACACCTTTGGACATCCAGAATTTTAAAATATCGACTAATTCTTTTCTTACATTTTCATTTTCCCAGTTTAAGTCTGCCTGAGTTTTATCAAATAAGTGGAGATAATATTCATCAAATTTCTCTACGTACTGCCATGCATTTCCTCCAAATTTGGAAATCCAATTGGTTGGAGGCTGTCCGTTCTTTCCCTTTTTGAAAATATAAAAATCTTTATAATAAGGATCTCCAGCCATTGCTTTTTGGAACCATTCGTGTTCTGTGGAAGTATGGTTGAATACCATATCTAACATAATACCGATATTGCGTTTTTTGGCTTCTGAAGCCAATGTTTCAAAATCTTCCATTGTACCATAGGTTGGGTCAATGCTGCGATAATCGGCTACATCGTAGCCGTTATCGTTTTGCGGAGATACAAAGAATGGAGTAATCCAAAGATAATCGATCCCCAGATTTTGTAAATAGTCTAATTTTTCTGTAATCCCTGCAAGATCGCCAATACCATCTCCTGATTTATCATAAAAAGACTTTGGATAAATCTGATAGACACAACTCTTTTTAAAATCCTTCATAGCTGTCATCCTTTCTTTTTTATTCAAATGTTGCAATTACATCTTTTCCAGCAGTTACGTTCTTTCCAGTCAGCATAGTAAGATTTTTAGCGGAACCTTCACTTGTAATTACGAGCATAGTAATGGCTGGATGTCCTGCTGCTTTAATTTTCTTTGGATCAAATGTGATTAATGGAGTTCCGGCAGATACGGTTTGACCCATCTTTACATGAAGTTGGAATCCATCTCCGTTCATAGCAACGGTGTCCAGACCAACGTGAATCAATACTTCCATACCATTGGAAAGTGTAATACCGCAGGCATGTTTGGAATCTTCCATAACAGCACTAATTACACCAGCGGCAGGAGCTACAACGGTATTATCGGTTGGGTCAATTGCAAGTCCGTCTCCCATAACCTTCGTAGCAAATACTTCATCTGGAACTTCTTCGATTGGAACTGCTTTACCACTTAAGAAAGCTTTTAATTCAGGAGCTTCAGAAGTAGCAGTTGTTTCAGCGGTTTCATTAGAAGCAGAGATGGATTCGGTTGTTTCAGCTGCTTCAACAGCAACAGCTGGATGGTACTTCTTTTTACCAACAATATAAGTTAAAACAAATGGAATTACAATTGCAATTACCATAGCAATTGCGAAGTTAATCATACACTCTGGCATGATGGAAAGAATGCCTGGAAGACCACCAACACCAACGGTAAATGCCATTGTATTAGTAGAAACTGCATAGATTGCAGCACATGCAGAACCGATCATACCGCAAATGAATGGGAACATTAATTTTAAGTTAACACCGAAGATAGCAGGTTCTGTTACACCTAAATAACAGGAGATACAAGCTGGTACGGAAACTTCTTTTTCTTCTGGCTGATTTTTTTGAAGGAAAATCATTGCTAAAACGGCAGAACCTTGTGCAATATTGGACAGAGCAATCATTGGCCAAAGAATCGTACCACCGAAAGAATTTTGCAGCTGTAAGTCGATTGCATTGGTCATATGGTGTAAACCTGTGATAACGAGTGGTGCATATAAAAGACCAAAAACAAGAGCAAACAAGGAACGGAATGGAGAGGTTAAACCACTGTATACAACAGAAGAAATTGCATCACCAATCTTCCAGCCGATTGGTCCTAAAATAGCATGAGCAACAATTACTGTAAAAATTAAAGATAAAAATGGAACTACGATCATAGAGATCACAGCAGGACAATGTTTACGGAAAAATCTTTCTAAATATACGAGTGTAAATCCAGCGAGAATGGCTGGGATAACCTGGGCTTGATAACCGATCATATTAATTTTAACAAAGCCAAAATCCCAGAAAGGAATGTCTGCTGCCGCAGTAGAAGCAACATCATAAGCATTTAAAAGCTGTGGAGATACTAATGTGATACCAAGAACGATACCGAGAATCTGAGTCGTTCCCATCTTTTTTGTAATGGACCATGTAATACCTACAGGCAGGAATTGGAAAATTGCTTCACCAATCAGCCAGAGGAAACTATACATACCAGCCCAGAAGGTGGAAATATCTGCTAATGTCTGTGTTCCATCGTTGAAAAGTTTTAATTCACCAATACAGTTACGGAAACCTAAAATCAAACCACCACAGATAATGGCTGGAAGCAATGGTGCGAAAATTTCTGCGATATTTGTAACAATACGCTGGGCGATATTCTGATTTTTCTTCGCAGCTTCTTTTGCAGCTTCTTTGGAAACACCTTCAATACCCGCAACGGCGATAAAATCGTTATAAAAATCAGCAACCGTGTTACCAATAATAACTTGGAATTGACCAGATTGTGTAAAGCTGCCCTTTACAACCTTCATTGCTTCAATTCCAGGTATATCAGCTTTCTTTGGATCAACAAGAACGAAACGCATTCTTGTCATGCAGTGTGTAACTGCGGAAATATTTTCTTTTCCGCCAACTAATGTTAACAGTTGTTTGGAATCTTCCGTATACTTACCCATACTATTATTCTCTCCTTTTACAATTTAGTTTTGCCAGAAATTGGCTTGAAATAAGTGGACTGGTTGCAAATTTCTTGTAAAAAATCGGCCGTATCTACAAGACGATGGTATACGTATAAGATATATGAAAATATATTAAATATACGTATATGTCATTGATATAACTATATCATATACGTATATGAAAGTCAATAAAAAAAATGAAAAAAATAAAATTTTTCCATTTTTATTAATTGTAGTTTGTAAAAAACTTAACAAGAATCGTATCCGCTTTTACTAAATATATAATAGATTTCATTAACGTTTGGCAAATTCAATAAACTGAAACTTATCGATGCGGTGTTTCGATTCTGTATATTGAAATAAGGTGCCGTCGGTAAGTCGTGTAAAACTAGCTACAACGGCAATATAAGGTTCATCGTTTAGATCTAAGAGCATTGTTTCTTCTTGATTGGCATGTCTTACAGTAATGATTTTTTTTGCAATTCCAATTTTTAATTTTAATTCGTTTTCTAAATATTCATAAATAGAACCTTCGCAGATCTCTTTCGTTAAACGTGGAACGTAATCTCGTAAAAAATAGTCCTCGTCTAAGATAACTCGTTCTCCGTCAATTTCTCTAACACGACGAACACGATAGACTTCTGTATTTTCGTCTACCTCAAGTTTTCTCATAATACGCTCTTCTCCAATGATAATGCTAAGGTCGGCGATGATTGTTTTTACATTGATATGCTGTTGAATGGCTAATTCGGTAAAAGAGGAAATTTTGGAAAGAGGAAAGTTATATCTGCTGCGATCTAATATAACGGATTCTTTTCCACGGGTTTTTAAGATGTAGTGATTTTGTTCTAAAAGAGTCATAGCTTTTCGGATGGTATCTCTTGAGGAGTGAAATTGCTCCATCATTTTTCCTTCGGATGGGAGGGAGTCTCCTGGGTTTAAGATTCCGTTTTCAATTTGGTTTACGTATTCTTGATAAATGGAACGATATTTTGCTGTCATAATTCACCTCATAAATAATATAATAATGTGGTAGTATCTCTAATACGGATAAGTAATGTTACGAAGAAAAAAGTATCTGTATAAATATGTGATTAAATTATAACATATACGTATATGTTTGACAAGTGAAAATTGAGTTTTTGAATAAAAAAGGAACTATTTTTTGAGAAAGTTTTCTTAAAAAATAGTTCCCAGTTTCTTATGATTTCAAATTTTAAATAATTATAAAATGATTTTTCGCTCGAGATCTGGTATTGGCTGTGTAGGAATGACCAATTCAGGAATATATTCTTCGCCAGTCTCATAATTAAAAATATAGCGTTCGTAGGAATTAATGATTAGGGTATTATTATAGGTAGAACGGCGTTTATAGTTACCTCCATATGTAGCATGAACATGTCCATGAATGAAATACTTTGGAGAGTATTTTTCCAGTAATGTGACAAAGGAAGTAAATCCAACATGTGGAAGATCTTCTGCGTCGTTGATATGGTAGGCTGGAGAATGGGTAAGAAGAATGTCAAATCCTTTATTTCTCCAAAGTTGAAAACGCAGTTTATTGATCCGCTTTTGCATTTGACGATTAGAAAACTGATATTCATTGCTGTTATAACGCATAGAACCTCCTAATCCTAAAATTCGTATGCCATTATATGTATAAATACTATCCTCAATACAGATACAACCAGTTGGAGGTGTACTGGAATAGCAGCGATCATGGTTTCCATGAATATACAAAACTGGTGCATGGGTGAACGTTGCAAGAAAGGATAGATAATGCGGTGACAAATCTCCACTGGAAAGTATCAAATCTACACCCTCTAATTTGCTTTTATCAAAATAGTCCCATAAATATTTGGATTCTTCATCACCGATTACCAATATGTTCATAATACCCTATCGTCTCCTTATATTATTTTAAAATTATCATTAGGGGCAACTCCCTGTATTCGAACGAGTGCCTGTGCTTCTTCTGTTAACTCGTTAAACTTTGGAATTTCTCCAATAACATTTTCCAATAGCCAGTCTATAGAAGCAATTTGCTCTGGCGGAATGTCATGGTCGGCTTCGTTGTGAATAATGCCGTTTTGACCATATAAGATTCCAGAAAATGGATTAAATTCGCCGATGGTAATGGTATGACGCAATAATTCAATTAAACGGCGAGTACCAATCGGAAGGTTTTGAGAATAAATTACATCAATGACTCCAGCAGATAATCCCCACCAATAGTTAATTGCTTTATCGGAATTTTCAACTTTCCATGTACCATTCAAAATATTCTGAATCAATTTTTCATAAAACTTGCCCCAATGCCAGATTGGCATAGCTAAATTTGTTACTTGATCTCCATGAATTTGATAGAGACCGAAGTTTCTCGATGGTATTTTAGGAATAATCATATCCTGTGTAGAAATACAAGAAATTTCGGCAGAATGAATATAGTCTTCTTTTGGTTCCTTTACTTTAGACCACTCTAAGTAGATTTTGGCACGTGGATTGATCATTTTTACGCCTAATGCAAATGCGTTGATATTAGCAATTGTACCATAAATCGGGTAATCTGCAATATATGCAATTTTGGAATTTTCTGATAAGGCTCCTGCGATTGCACCAATTAAGAATTTTGCTTCATACATTCGAGCATAATAAGTACGAATATAACGGTGAGAAGTGTTTAAAGAGCAGTTTAGCATTTTGATATCTGGATGTTCGACTGCAAACTTTAAAGTTGGCTTTAATAATTGCGGAGTTGTTGTGAAAATGATTTTGTTATTGTCCAAAGCCATTTCATTCAGAACCATATCCGCATTGTTTAAGTCTACATTCTCTACACACGAAGTCTCGATTTGATCACTTAACTTTTCATCAACGTAAATACGTCCTAATTCGTGACCGTAGGTCCAGCTAGAAGTTTCCGTTGACTTATCATGGACAAAAGCTACCTTAACTTTGGAGCTTGGAGTGAGAATTCGAGTTAAAATTGGAGCTTTTTTGGAAGAATCTTTTGGCGTTAAAACAAGATCCACTGGTAACTCTTGCTTTTGAAGTAAAATTTCGTCCCATATTTTGGAAATATCTTCTTTTAATTGGCCTGGAAGTTTATTTTTGCTTGCTTCATATCCATATACATTTAAGTAAGCAAGGAAGGCGTCTCCAATTGTAATTGGTAATTTTTTTCCACCCTTTGCATTGTATGCAGTTTGAAAACGGCTGAATAAGGAACGAAAGTCCATTTTTTCTTCTTCTGTCCAATCTTCAGCAGGATCTTTGTCCAGAATAGATAAGAGCTTTTTATAACGTCCTTCTTGTGAGAAATATATATAATTGATCTCTGTGTGGCGGTAAAAATCTAAAAATTCAAAATAAATCTTATTCGCTTTATCGTTTGAACGCTTTGGAATAATTCGTGTCACAACGCCTGGAATGGACGCTGCTTTAAAATATTTTAGCACACTGACACGCTTATTTCCTTCCACCACGTAAAACTGATTCATAAATTCATAAGCTTTAATTGGATCACGGATTCCCTCCGTTAAGTGAGCATCACATAAAGAAGACCATTTACTGGCAAATTCGGAAGTAGAAGATAAAAGTGGCATGAAATTTGGCGCAAATGCAGTTCTACGACCTGCGCTTTTTGTACCTACAATCAAATCAGCAGGAATTTGTACAAGGCCTAAATTCACTTCACCTTCGACGCTTGTATTAGGAAGGATTTCGTCCAACACTTTCAAATAAGGATAATTTCCCTTAGATAAATAAGCCTGATATTCTCTTTGTCCTAATTTCAGTGCTTTTTTATAATCTTCATAAGACATCTTAGGTACCTCCTAAAATTATTTGAAGCACTTCTGCCATATTGATTTACAATAATAACCAGAATGTCTTCTAGCTTCTATTTAAACAGGAAACATATGGATTGTCAAGGAAGTTTCTTAATAAAAATCTTCATTTTATATGGTAATTTTTATAGGAAAATGGAAGAAAGGATGGATGAAGAAGTTTTTTAAACTAAATGCAGAATGATGAAAAATAGGGAAAAGCTTATGATAAATGAATTTTTTTGTCGTGAAAACTACATATAGTGTATGCGATAAATTAGTGATACTAAATATTGACATTTAGTAGGAGAAATGATACTCTGGATAGTATAGCTGATTCGATGACTGAGAGAATCATGTTCGTTTCGCACGAATACGCAAACAGAGAGTAGGGAGATGGAAATACTCTATTTTGTAAAGATATAGCAGTAAATGGAGGGATACTATGTATAAGGTAATCAAAAGAGATGGAATTATTGTGGAGTTTGATATTAAAAAAATTTGTTTGGCAATTACAAAGGCATTTGAGGCACAGAAACGCCAATATCATTCAACGGTAATTGATATGCTCGCATTAAGAGTTACTTCTGATTTTGAGCCTAAAATAAAAAAAGAATTAATACAAGTAGAAGACATTCAAGACAGTGTGGAAAAAATCTTGAGTGAATCAGGATATGCAGATGTGGCGAAAACTTATATTTTATACCGTAAACAAAGAGAAAAAATCCGCAATATGAAATCTACGATTTTAGATTACAAAAAACTAGTGGATAGTTATGTAAAATCTACAGATTGGAGAGTAAAAGAAAATTCTACCGTGACTTATTCGGTAGGTGGATTGATTTTAAACAATAGTGGAGCGATTACGGCGAACTATTGGCTATCCGAGATCTATGATCAGGAAATAGCAGATGCACATAGACAGGCAGAAATTCATATTCATGATTTATCCATGTTAACCGGATATTGTGCAGGATGGTCGTTAAAACAGCTCTTAATGGAAGGATTAGGAGGAGTGCCTGGAAAAATTACATCGGCTCCAGCAAAGCATTTATCGAGCCTTTGCAACCAGATGGTAAACTTCCTTGGAATTATGCAAAACGAGTGGGCAGGTGCGCAGGCATTTTCTTCTTTTGATACATATCTGGCACCGTTTGTCAAAGCAGATAACCTTTCTTATTATGAAGTGAAGAAATGTATTGAATCGTTTATTTATGGAGTGAATACACCAAGCCGTTGGGGAACACAGGCTCCTTTTTCAAATATTACATTGGATTGGACGGTTCCAAATGATCTGGCAGAACAGAATGCAATTGTCGGTGGAAAACCGATGAATTTTAAATATAAAGATTGCAAAAAAGAAATGGATATGATTAATAAAGCATTTATTGAAATTATGATTGAAGGAGATGCAAACGGAAGAGGATTCCAATATCCAATTCCAACTTATTCCATTACGAGAGATTTTGATTGGTCGGAAACAGAAAATAACCGACTACTGTTTGAGATGACTGCGAAGTATGGAACTCCATATTTTTCCAACTATATTAATAGCGATATGGAACCAGGAGATGTTCGGAGTATGTGCTGTCGTTTGAGATTGGATTTACGTGAGTTAAGAAAGAAATCGGGAGGATTTTTTGGAAGCGGAGAAAGCACAGGATCGGTTGGTGTCGTTACGATTAATTTACCAAGAATTGCCTATTTATCAGAAGATGAAAAAGAGTTTTATCAGAGATTGGATCATTTGATGGATGTATCCGCACGTTCTCTTAAAATAAAGCGAATGGTAATCGAAAAGTTAATGGATGAGGGATTATACCCATATACAAAACGTTATCTCGGCTCATTCCACAACCATTTCTCCACAATTGGATTAGTAGGAATGAATGAGGCTGGTCTAAATGCAAAATGGATTGGAAAGGATCTAACCCATAAAGAAACACAGTTGTTTGCTCAAGATGTATTGAATCATATGAGAGAACGACTGAAACTATATCAGGAGCAGTATGGAGATTTATACAATTTGGAAGCAACTCCGGCAGAGTCCACAACATACCGTCTTGCGAAACATGATTTGGAACAGTATCCAGATATTATTACTGCGGGAGATAAAGAAAATGCTCCATATTATACAAACAGTTCCCATCTTCCTGTTAATTATACGGAAGATATTTTTGAAGCACTGGATATCCAAGACGAATTACAGACACTTTATACTTCTGGTACAGTATTCCACGCATTTCTTGGAGAACGTCTTCCAAACTGGAAATCGGCAGCAGCTTTAGTGAGAAAAATTGCACAGAACTATAAGTTGCCGTACTATACGCTGTCACCAACTTACTCTATTTGTAAAACACATGGCTATCTTTCTGGTGAGTTATATACTTGTCCGCATTGTGGAGAGAAGACAGAAGTATATAGTCGTATTACAGGATATTATCGCCCAGTACAAAACTGGAATGAAGGAAAGTCACAGGAGTTTAAGGAGAGAAAAGTCTACCAGGTAGCGATGCATCCTACACCAAGTGAGATTGCGGGGGCGTATAGAGAAAAACTGAAAAGTAAGAAAAACAATGGCTTAAAAACAGAACAAGAAACGGTACAGGTAGAAAAAATTATGTCAGTAGAAAATACAGATTCTAAAGAAAGACTGTTATTATTTACGACTAAAACTTGTCCAAATTGCAGAATTGCAGAATATGCGCTGCAAAATAAACATTTATGCTATGAAAAGATTGATGCAGAAGGAAATCAGGATTTGGTAGAAGATTATGGAATTCGCCAAGCTCCGACACTTGTTGTAATTCATGGAGATACCTATGAAAAATATGCAAATGCAACGGCAATTAATCAATTTATAGCAGAAGATTAGAATAAAGGGAAGTTCCAGTGGAACTTCCCTTTGGCACTTATGATAATAAAAATGAGAAACTTGTATAACAAGTTTCTCATTTTATTTTAAGGTAGATATTCTTTGTAAAAAATTAAAAGGAAAAGGGGGTGGGGACTTATGTCCCCATGTTGCTGTTTTGGGATGGTGATATTGTAAAAGAGGGGTAATTCAGTTACAATATCAAAATATCTATGACTAGAAAGATAAAACGGTGGTTGTAATAAACAATCTTCGCTTATTACATTTTTCATTATAATATGAAATGATTGACTTGTCAAGAAAAAAATGGGAAAGAAAAATAAAAAGTCTATTTGTTTTTTAAAATAAAATTGTAATTGAATTAAAGCATTATTTGGTATAATTTTCTGAGTTTTTATCGGATTCTAATGTTGTTCCCCCATATGCATAATGAACAGGAAGGCAGACAAGAGGTGGTTTCATTGTAGTATGTTCTTGAAGTAATAATTCTACGCACATTTCAGCAATCCCTGATACTGGATATGCGATTATAGTGTATATTATAGTGGAAAAATTAAAAAAACTTTGATAAAATAAAAATAATAGATGGGTAAGAAATCGATTTTTTTGCCTATTATATCATAGGTAATTGCGAAACTCACCGACTGAAATTTATGCATTCTG
>DVHN01000124.1 GCA_018712075.1 Candidatus Fimimorpha faecalis | reverse complement strand
ATGGTGAATTAACTAATTTTGGACACATGTGTGAAGATCTAGGTATTAATATAATTGCAGCTAATACACCCCAAGCTAAAGGAAAAATTGAAAAATGGAATAATACCATTCAAAACAGATTAATCAACGATATTAAACGTTATAATATTAAATCAATTGATGAATTAAATATATTTTTTAACGATTATTATTGTAATTATCTTAATCAGAAATATGCTTATGAACCTAAAGAGGATGATTCTGCTTTTGTTCCTTTAGACAATATAGATTTATCTAATATTTTATGTATTCGAAGTACAAGAACCATCCTTAACGGTAATATGATTTCTTGGAATAATAATTATTATCAAATACTAGATAAAGATAATTCTATCAAAAAAATATATAAAGGAACTGAAGTACAAGTATTTGAAAATGTATTAACCAAAGTAGTTAGAGTTAAATATTACAATATCTTTTATAATACAAAACAAATCGAAGGTCACAGACAAGATCCAGTAAAAAGAGAACAAATGAAAATAGATAATCAAAAACAGCTTGAACAAGTTTTAAGAGAACGAGATGAAAGATTAAAAGCAAGGGCGAACAAAGTGAGTTCATGAAACCCTTGCTTTTTAGATTTCATCGATTATGCTATGACTACAAACAAGGTTTACCTTTGTTTGTTATCCACATTATAAATCGGTATCATTTTAACTAATGTTTAACACAAATTATGTGTAAAAAAATAACTGTGCATTGCACAGCTATTCGTTTATATTATTCGTCTTGATCTTCTTGAGTAGTTTCCATTTCTGGTATACCAGTTCTTCTTTGTTTTTCAATTGCTGCTTTATCTCTTCTTAATTGTCCTTCAATTTTTTCTACTAAAGCATCAATTCCTGAATATAAGTCATCTGTATTTTCTTGTGCTAAATAAGTACGTGATTTGTATTCTATTCTCATATCAACACGTTGCTTTCCTTTACTTTTGTCTGTAAATGTTACATGACAAATTGTGTTTTCATCAAAAAATTTATCTAATTTTTTGATTTTCTTTTCTGTAAAGCTTCTTATAGCATCTGTAACTTCAATTCTAATTCCAGTTAAGTCTAATTTCATAGCAATCACCCCTTTATGCTTATATTATACACGAGAAAATTAAATAATTCAAGTAATTCCAGTAAATAAGCTATTTTATAACATATCAAAAATATCCATTTGCTCAGATTTTGGCATTCCATCCAAGCATCCAGACTGCTTTAATGTTTCTACTGCTACTTTACCAATTTTAGATTTTATTGTCATGTCTTCAATAGATGAGAATTTTTCATACTTTTCTCTTGCTTCAACAAGCTTTTTAGCATCTACTTCTCCAAATCCTGTAAGTGCTGAAAATGGTGGCCTTATACCATCCTTTTCAACTGTAAATTTATTTACTGTTGACTTATATAAATCTACTGGTAAAAAGTTTATACCTCGCTCATTCATTTCAAGTACAAGTTCAAGTATTGGATACATATTTTTATCTTTTTGAGATGCGGAATTTCCCTGATTGTCTATTTCTCTCATTTTTGCAAGTACACGTTCTTTTCCATATAACATAGATTCACTATCAAATTCATCTGCTCTTATAGACATAAAAGCTGCATAATATGCTTTAGGAATATGTACTTTAAACCACGCAATCCTAAAAGCATTTGTTACATATGCTGCAGCATGCGCTTTAGGAAACATATATTTTATTTTAAAGCAAGAATCTATATACCAATCTGGAACATCATGCTTTTTCATTTCTTCAACCATATCAGGTGTTAATTTTTTTGGAGCTTTACCTTTTCTTACAATCTCCATTATCTTAAAAGCAAGTCCCGGCTCAAGTCCTTTATTTATTAAATAAATCATTATATCATCACGTGTACATATCGCCTCACTTAATGTAACTATTCCTTTTTCTATTAAAGTTTGTGCATTATTTAACCACACATCTGTACCATGTGAAAGTCCAGATATACGAATTAATTCTTCAAAAGTTGTAGGCTTTGTATCTACTAACATTCCTCTTACAAATTTTGTTCCAAATTCTGGTACTCCATAAGTTCCAACTTCAGACTTTATTTGTTCTGGTGTTACACCTAAAGGTTTAGTAGATGAAAATATGCCCATTGTTTCTTTATCATCTAAAGGTATTTTTGTAGGATTAATTCCTGTAATATCTTGTAACATACGTATAACTGTTGGATCATCATGACCAAGTATATCTAATTTTAATAAGTTTTTATCTATTGAGTGATAATCAAAATGAGTTGTAACAATATCTGAATACGGATCATCTGCAGGATGTTGTACAGGACAAAACTCGTATATTGTTCTTCCTTTAGGTACAACTATAATTCCACCAGGATGCTGTCCTGTTGTTCTTTTTATACCAGTACAACCTTGAGCTAGTCTATTTATTTCTGCAGATGGAACATTTATTCCTCTTTCTTCAAAATAATTCTTAACAAATCCATACGCAGTTTTTTCTGCTACAGTACCTATAGTTCCTGCCTTATATGTAGTTCCAGTACCAAATATAACCTCTGTATATTTATGTGCTTTTGCTTGGTATTCTCCTGAAAAGTTTAAATCTATATCTGGCTCTTTGTCTCCTTTAAATCCTAAAAATGTCTCAAACGGTATATC
>DVHN01000123.1 GCA_018712075.1 Candidatus Fimimorpha faecalis | reverse complement strand
CTCATTACTTGACTTGCCATAAAAAAAGTCGCCTCCTTTTCGCACTTTTTCAGTACGACAAGCGGTGACTGTACACTTACCCATGCGTATCTTCTTTTGCACGCATGTCATCCCTGCAATGTGCAGATCTTCTTATATTGTACAGTGACTTGTCGCCAGTTTCATAACTTGACATTCGCTCCACGGAACACCTGCCACATCTGGGCAGCAACCTCACGCTTCATCGCTATCATGCCACAACGTCTGTTATTATACCTTATAAAAAATAATATTGCAAGTAGTTTTTGAAAAAAAATTTATCTAATTTTCATAATTCCTGATTTATTTTTTTATGCAAACACTACAGCGACTCTTCCTATTCTTTTTTGGATTAAATTTTCGCCGTATACATACCTTTCATTTTAATTGCATGTTAGGTGACAAAAATGTAAAAGAATCTTAACTATTTTACAATTGACATTATTTATCAAAAACGTTACACTATATACATTAAATACTGTGAAACTTTATCTAATTATGACCAATTAGGAGGAATTTATGCCAAAAGCAAATATACTTGTAGTAGACGATGAGAAAGAAATTGCAGAATTAATTGAAATCTACCTAAACGGAGAGGGATATCAAGTTTATTGCGCTTATAATGCAGCCGATGGACTAAAACTATTGGAACGATTTACGATTCATCTTGCTATTTTAGATATTATGATGCCAGGAATGGACGGATTGGAAATGTGTCGTGAAATCCGTAAAACCAACAATATCCCAATTATATTTTTAAGCGCCAAAACTACTGACTTAGATAAAATTTTTGGTTTAAACACTGGAGCAGATGATTATATCACAAAACCATTCAATCCATTGGAACTTACTGCACGAGTAAAATCTCAATTGCGTCGTTACACAGAACTCAATCCATCCAACTCTTTTTTTGAAAATTCAGATGAAATTTGTTGCCATGGACTCATTATTAATCAATCAACCCATAAAGTTCTGTTAGAAGAGGAGGAAATCAAACTAACTCCGTTAGAATTTGATATTTTATATTTACTTGCTTCCAATGCAGGAAAAGTCTTCAGTACTTCTGAAATTTTCCAAAGAGTATGGCATGAACGAGTTTATGAGGCCAATAACACGGTTATGGTACATATTCGACGACTACGCAGCAAAATTCACGACGAAGACCGAACTAATAAGATTATCACTACAGTATGGGGAGTTGGATATAAAATTGAAAAGTAATGTTATATATAGCTTCCATGGAAGATTATTTGTACATATCATTCTTAGCACAATGCTGGCATGTGTATTGGATTTTCTTCTTATTATAAGCATCAAGCTAATCAATCGTTTTATAAATGATTTAGGATATGAAAATGTAGTCTTGCAGGCAAATGATCGAACGACATTATTTCTGACATTGCTCTATATTTTAATTGGAATCCTTATTTTTAGCGTCTCCTTTGCCCTTATGCAGCATCGCCAGGTGCAGTATATGCAAAAACTTTCCATTGCAATGCATAAAATTTCCAACGGAGATCTTACCACTACTGTAGATATTGAAGGAGATAATGAACTTTCCCAAATGGCAATGGAACTAAATCAAATGGCCGAACAAGTTCGTAGTCTTATGGAACGTGAAAGAGAAGCAGAACGAACCAAAAACGATCTAATCACAAACGTTGCACACGATCTGCGTACTCCTCTCACTTCTATTATCGGATATTTAGAATTGTTATCCAGTAACCGCCCGTTAGATGAAGAAATGCGTAAGAAGTATCTTTCTATCGCCTACCAAAAATCTTGTCATCTTCAAGTTCTCATTGAAGATTTGTTCGGTTTTACTAGCTTAGGATATGGTAAAATTACTGCCAAAATGACAGAACTTGATATCGTTAATTTATTAGCGCAGCTGTTAGATGAATTTTATCCTATTTTTGAGCAAAATCATTTAGAATACAGTTATAATACGAATGTATCATCCAAAATCATTGTTGGAGATGGCACATTACTTGCTCGTCTATTTGACAATTTACTTAATAATGCAGTGAAATATGGAAATGACGGCAAAATGATCAATGTAATTCTAAATGCAGAAGAAACTGCTGTTACGATTCAGGTAATTAACTTTGGCAGTATTATTCCAGCCAATGAACTCAATACCATCTTTGAAAAGTTTTATCGTATGGAACAGTCCCGCTCCACACAGACAGGCGGAACAGGACTTGGACTCGCAATAGCCAAAAATATCGTGGACGTCCACAATGGTTCCATTACTGCTGAAAGCAGTTTAAATGGTACTATCTTTAAGGTAGTACTTCCAACGATTCCTTCCAACCAAAAACAACCTTTTTCCTCTTAGGAGAGAATACTATGAAACGTACCATTATTTTTTTATTTTTATTTCTATGGATTTTTACACCTATTTATAGTTTTGCAAATACATGGACCTCTGACTCTATTGAAGCTCAGGTAGGCTACGGTAATTATATTAATCCAGGGCGCTATACACCTGTTACAATTACTATAAAAAATGGCTATGCAGCCTCTGGAGGTGAAATTGAACTAAGTGTTCCTACCAATACCAATGATCGGTATTTATATAAAAAACCTTATCCAAGTTCTCCTGGAACCGTACGTGTAACCTTTTGTGTTCCTCTTTCCACCTCTGAAGAGCGAATTTCTGTTTCTATTTATAATTCTCAGAATCCTCCTGAGCAAATAGTCTTAAACTACTCGTTTCCTCAGGAGACAGAAAATTCTCATATTTTTTTCGGAGTGTTATCCAACGATTCAAACAATCTCAATTATTTTAACCAGTTAAACTTAACCAATTTTGACCTGGAATGTTATTCTTATACATTATCAGGAGAAGAGATACCTTCTGATTTTCGAATGCTGGATAACTTCGACTGTATTATTATTGATGACTTTAAACTTTCTACTCTATATGAAACACAGATAGAAAGTTTGAAAGACTGGGTATACCATGGCGGAATTCTTTTACTTGGCGAGCAAACAGAATCACCCGATTTACTAATTCCGTTTTCATCTTCTGATGTATCCTACATGACAATTTCTGAATTAGATTATGCGACCTTGGCTAAGTATACTTATGGCAATGGTTGTTTTTTTACTTCCTCGGTTTCTCTTACTTCGATTGGCTCTTTTTTTATCAACAATCAGCTTTTGCAAGATACGTTCATTGAATCATTGTTTGGTCATGATCTACTTTTAAATTTGGAACAACCATCGTTTAGCATTCTTCATTCCTTAGAAAGTGAAGCCGCCGCCCTCACTTCCCAAGTTCAGGCTACAACAGATGTAAACCTTTTTCTATATGGTTTTATCTTGATAACCTATTTGTTTCTTTTAGTTCCAATCATTTATTACCAATTAAAGAAACGTGATCAGACTCGTTACTTTTGCTTTGCCCTGCCAATGATCTCCATTCTCGTGGCAGGAATTATCTTCTTGTTCGGCAGCAGTACTCGTTTTTCTCATCCATTTTTAAACTATGTGAGTATTCAGCAATACGAAGATAATATAGTAAAAGAATCCGTATTCACTGGAATTCAGGCTCCCTATAACCGCAGTTACTCGGTTTCAATTGATAATAGCTATCAATTAATTCCACTACAAACATCTATTTCTTCTAACCTTCTTTCCAACCAGACATTTGGAAGCCACGAAATTTATATTGATTATAGGGAATCTGATTATTTACTTACATTCAATAATTTAGTAGCTTTTAATATGCGTAATTTTCAGCTGGAAAAAACATCTACAATACCCCAAGATCAATTCGTCTCCGGCAATGTAACTTATTATGATAACTCTGTTTCAGGCGTCTTATCCAATCAATTGGGGATGGATCTCACGCATGCACTTTTAGCCTTACCTGGCTATTTTATACGAATTGGAGAGTTTCCTAATAATACATCTGTCACATTAGAAGACTGCGACAGTCAAATGAATGCTTCAGCCAGTTACCAGCCTCCTGATTCCAGTATATTAAAGCCAATTGTTTTCACACCATCCGAGTCTTCTTCTCATACGGATATGAAACTAAATTTGCTTTACTATTATTTACAGAAATGCAATCTTTCTAATCAAAATATGGGATACTTAATTGGATTTACGAATAATACTACTAATTTTCAGTTGGACACCGATTATTCAGTGAATGGACTAACCCTTGTTTCCATTCCAATTTCCTTAACTACAACACGTATGGGAAAAGAATACTATACTTCTCTTCCTGCCGAAACTCATAAAATTTCTGGCGATTTTTCCGAAGATGAAGAGTCCATATATAGTCATTTTGCTACTGTACGTTATGATATTTTACAGGACTGTACCATTGAGCAATTAGAATTATTGTTTCCAAACTCTGGCAGTTCTACTTCTTATGTTTCCAAAATCTATTTTTGGAATAAAAATAAGTACGAACAAGTCTATCCAGGCAAAACTTATTTTAAGAAGGAAGAATTGGAAAACTATATTACTTCTGAGAATAGCTTACTTGTCCAATACTATACCGAAGATAGTTATGCCCGTCTTCCAAGAATTACCGCAATAGGAGAAATTCATAATGTTAACAATTAATCAACTTTATAAATCATATGGTAATGTTCGTGCATTAAACGGAATTAGTTTTCAGCTTGTTCCAGGCGAAATTTTTGGATTAATTGGCAGAAATGGAGCGGGAAAAACTACTACCATGCGTATTCTTTCTGGATTAATTCCAGCTAATTCTGGAAGTGCTTTATACAATAATGTCGATTTACTTCATAATCATAAACTTTTAAAACAGCAAATCGGGTTTATGCCAGACTTTTTTGGCATTTATCATAATCTAAAAGTATATGAATACATGGAATTTTTCGCTAATGCACATGGGTTATATGGATTAAAAGCCAGAAATCGTTGGAAGGAATTATTAGAAATGGCAGACCTGCTCGATTATTCCGATTCTTTCGTAGAAGACCTTTCCCGTGGTATGCAGCAACGTCTCTGCCTGGCTCGAGTTATGATTCACTCACCTCACTTTCTTTTACTTGATGAGCCTGCTTCGGGACTTGATCCCCATAATCGGAACTTACTTCGTTCTATTCTGCGACAGTTTGCTCAAGAAGGAGTAGCTATATTACTTAGTTCTCACAATCTAAATGAACTTTCCTATATATGCACCCATGTTGGTATTTTACAATCAGGTAAATTTTTACTAAAAGGTTCCTTATCCGATGTACTACAAAATGTAAATAAAACGAATCCGCTCTCTATTTTTGTATATAGCGGTATGGAAACAGCCATACAAATCTTAAAACAACATCCTCTCGTTAAAACAATTTCCATTGATCAATCTCATATTCAGATTACATTTACTGGAAATGCTCAAGACGAATCCCTTCTTCTAAAACAATTAATTGATGGAAATGTATTAATCCAGTCATTTCATCGAGAAGAAGGAGACTTAGATACTTTATTTTTACAATTAATCGGCGAAGAGGAGGAAAATTAATGTTTCGAAACCCCGTTTACGAAAAAGAAATACGGAGTACGTATCGTTCCGTCCGCATCCTTGCCATTATCGTTATATTTAATATCATTTTAGCGCTTGTAGGTATCAGCCGTCTTTCCTATATTGTAAATGATATGCACTTTAATGGCTCCGCAGAATATTCTGCCATGCTTCAGCTCTATATTATGATCGCTACCATTGAATTTCTCTTATTAGTATTAATTATTCCAGGACAAACTGCTGCTGCAATATCTGGAGAACGAGAACGGCGAACTTTAGATGCAATGCTGAGTACAAACATTACTCCTGCTGCATTAATTCTCGGTAAATTAATGGCCAGCTTAACTACCACTTTTTTATTTATTACTTCCAGTCTCCCTGTACTTTCTCTTGTATTTATTTATGGAGGAATTCAGGTATCTGACCTGGCATTGTTACTTGGATATATGTTGTTTAGTGCCATTTATATTGGAAGTTGTAGCATTTGTTTTTCTTCCTACTTTCGGCATACAACGACCTCCACCATTATTAGTTATGGATTTGTCCTTTTTCTTTTTATTGGAACATTATTTTTAAATGAATTTCCAACATTGTTTTCCGAGACAGTAACCCCAACGTTTCAAACCTCCCTCTCACCTGCCTCTTATTGTTTAATCTTAAACCCTGCGATTACTTTCTATTATATTATGAATCGTCAGGCTGGAAATCCAGATATATTATTGGAATTGCTCCATTACCCTAAATTTTATGATTCCAACCTCATTATTGAACATTGGATTCAATTCAGCATTGGAATTCAGTTTCTTATTATATTGTTATTTTTATTTTTTGCAGCACGGCATTTAAAAAACAATTTTTATTCTGGAAAATACTAAGATTTTTGTTTTATTGATCCTTATGAATACTTTAATGTAAGATAGTTTCTTATGACATAAAAAACATGCACCTTAGTTTGGAAATAAACTCCAACTTAAGATGCATGTTTTCACTTTCTCATTTCTTTTTACAGCTGTGATAATACAAAAATATCATAAATTGCATTGATTGCTACTTCAAAATCAGAATTCTTGACTCCAATAATAATGTTCAATTCACTAGAACCTTGATCAATCATTTTTACATTAATATGAGCATGTGCTAATGCTGCAAAAATTCTGCCTGCCGTTCCTCTCGTGGAACGCATACCACGACCAACTACAGCAATTAATGCTAAATCGGATTCTAATTCAATATGATCTGGCTTCGCAAGACGATGGATTCCTGATAATACGGCCTGTTCTTTTTCTTCAAACTCATCTTGATGTACAAATATTGTCATCGTATCAATTCCAGACGGCATATGCTCAAAAGAGATTCCGTTATCTTCAAATACTTGAAGTACTTTTCTCCCAAATCCGATTTCAGAATTCATCATGTCTTTTTCAATATTTACTGCAACAAAACCTTTCTTTCCTGCAATACCTGTAATCGTATATTTTGGCTTGCTGCATGTATTTTCCACGATCATTGTTCCTCTATCTTCTGGAGCATTTGTATTTCGAATATTGATCGGAATTCCTACTTCTCTAACTGGGAAAATGGCATCTTCATGAAGAACGGTAGCTCCCATATAAGATAATTCTCTTAATTCTCGGTACGTAATCGTAGAAATAACACGAGGATGCTTTACAATCCTTGGATCCGCCACAAGGAAACCTGAAACATCCGTCCAGTTTTCATATAAATTTGCATCCACTGCCTTTGCAACAATGGAACCTGTAATATCCGATCCTCCTCTGGAAAATGTCTTTACTTTCCCATCTGGCAAGGAACCGTAAAATCCTGGTACTACTGCATGATCTATATTTTTCAATCGTTCTGCTAATATTTCATGTGTTTTTTCTGAATCAAATTCTCCATTTTCCTTAAAGAAAATTACTTCTGCTGCATCTATAAATTCAAATCCTAAATAATTTGCCATAATAATACCATTCAGATATTCTCCTCTGGAAGCAGCATAATCTTTTCCTGCCTGATTACGGAACTGGTCTTCTATTACTTCAAATTCTGATGTCAGATCTAAATTCAAATGTAATCCATCAATAATCTCTTGGTAACGACTGCGAATTGCCATGAGCTGCTCTGAAAAGTCCTCTCCATTTTCCGCTGCTGCATAACAATGATACAGCATATCTGTTACTTTGGTATCCAATGAATATCTTTTTCCTGGTGCAGAAGGAATCACATATCTTCTTGCTTCATCTGCACGAATAATATTCCCTACTTTTTGAAACTGTTCTGCACTTGCTAGGGAACTACCTCCGAATTTTACAACTTTTTTCATAATCTATGACCTCCGTATCTTTATGCTATCGCTTTCTATTAGTATATCACCTTTTTATTACTCTGGTGCAATCATGATTCACCTTATAAAAATACACGATTTTAAGAAAATTTCAAGTATTTTCATCAACTTTTTTTATTTTCTCTATTTTTCCTAGAAAAAGTTATCATTTTTTCTTGTTTCACAGCAGCACAACGAAGTTTTTATTCCGACATTCTTATCCTTATTGTTTTGCACGCATTTGAGTCATATATTCATGTTCTTTTTTCAACTCTTCATAAAGCTGTAATGCCGTCCAAGTCGCATTCATCGGTGTTAAAATTGCTTTATAATGAATCTTAGATAAATTTGCCTTTCTCATCTTAGCCAACAACGTATCTACCTGCTGATTTGAAAAACCAGCCATTACCATCATTTCTTCTGCCAGCTCTTCTCCTTCATATACTTGTTTTACTTCTAATTCTTTTATTCCTGCCAAATATCCAACTGGCTGTAAGTAATCTGCCTTATCCACTACTTTTACACGAACCTTCATTAACATTAAAATCCGCTTTAACGCCTGAAGGCGTACCTCGTCCTGAATATGAAATAATAATACCGTTTCCTTCATAGTTATCTCATCTGCTCCTCTAATATATTTCTTCCATCTAGCACTGCTTCTACTAATTGATCTCCTTCATAACGCAGTTTCAAAGAAAAGAATGGATGATTCTCATTCATGAGACGGAAAAATATTTTATCTCCTTCCCATAAATTCAGCCCAAATATCTCTTCTTTCTTAACCCATTCTAGCGTTCCTTCGATGCAATCCGATATCTCTCCTTCAAATTGATCTGCGGTATAAAGACACATATATTCCGTTACGCCCGTATCAGAAATAAACGTAACAAGTCCACGAAACTTCCATGCAGTCAATGTCAGTCCTGTTTCTTCCTTCACTTCTCTCAACAAACATTCTTCTGGAGTTTCATCCTTTTCAAAATGTCCGCCTACTCCAATCCATTTATCTTTATTTACATCGTTTTTCTTCTTAATTCGATGCAGCATTAAGTAACTGTCATCTTTTTCAATATAACATAATGTCGTCAAACTTCCCATAATTTTGCCTCCTTTTCTCTATCATACCAGACTTTCCTACAAAAGTGGATACCTTACTTGAAAAATTCTCCATTCGACGTAGGAGAACGGTCTGAACTCTATGCTAAAAACCCAAGATGTTCGAAAAGAATTTTTAATCCCATTAAAATAAGAATGATTCCTCCTACTAGCTCTGCTTTGGATTTATATTTCACACCAAATATATTACCAACACGAATTCCAATTCCTGACAATACAAACGTTGTAACTCCAATCAAAAGAATTGCAGGTATAATGGAAACATTTAAAAATGCAAATGTAATTCCAACTGCAAGTGCATCAATACTCGTCGCAACTGCAAGCGGCAGCATGGATCTCCATGAAAATGGATTGGCCTGACAGACATCTTCTCCTTCTTGCTCTCTCGATTCCTTCACCATATTCAAACCAATCAATCCAAGCAGTACAAATGCAATCCAATGATCTACTTCCTGAATTAGCGTCTGAAACTGTATTCCAAGTAAATATCCAATTAACGGCATCAACGCCTGAAAACCACCAAAATATCCCCCTGCAATTAACATATGCCTTCCATCTGCCTTTTTCACACAAAGCCCCTTACAAATAGAAACCGCAAATGCATCCATCGATAATCCTACCGCAATCATAAAAAGTTCCCATAATTTCATTTTTCTTTTCTCCTTTTCTAAATGGTACATAAAGTCAAAAAAGACCCACGGACAGCCAAAGCTGTCCATGAGTCTCGTTTTATACGAAAATACTTCGCTTAGACAGTACCAGATTTCCACCATTATGTTGATACTGCCACAAATATCATAGATATCTGCAAACTACTCCCTCACAGAGTTTTTAACAGGATACCATACCCCTCTACTCTTGTCAAGAAAATTTTTGTCGTTACCCAATATTTAAAACTCGGACTGCAATACTAAAATAGACAAGTACCGAGCATGTATCTACAACCGTTGTTATAAGTGGTGCTGCCATAATCGCTGGATCCATTTTCAATCGTCTTGCCAACATTGGTAAACAACATCCAAGCATTTGAGAAACCATTACAATCACAAACAATGTTATACTTACTACAAACGCAATGGAGAAATCCTGATACTGTATCATAATCCGCACCATATTCAACACACATAGTACGACTCCTACTAAAACTGAAATTCTTATTTCTTTCCAAAGTACTTTAAAAAAGTCTCTCAGATGAATTTCATCGACTGCCATACCTCTTATCACTAAAGTAGAAGATTGTGAGCCACAGTTTCCTCCCGTATTCATTAACATTGGAATGAATCCTACTAATGCTGGAATTGCTTCAAATGCCATCTCATACTTTGTAATAATCGTTCCAGTAATGGCAGAGGATAACATTAATACTAACAACCATACAATACGGTTTTTGGAGTGTTCCCATACTGTTGTACGAAAGTACGTATCTTCGGCTGGTGCCAATGCATTCATTAATTCAAAATCTTCAGTTGTCTCATCTTGAATTACTTCCAGCACATCATCAATGGTAATGATTCCTACTAAACGCTCTTCTCCATCCACAACTGGCATTGTAATTAGTCCATATTTTTCTGTCTGTTTTGCAACAAATTCGATGTCATCATGGGTATGTACCGTAATTAAGTTTGTTTCCATCATATCCCGAAGCTTTGTATCATAGTCTGCCAGTAATAATTCTTTTAAAGTTACAATTCCTTCCAAAACACGTTCGGAACTCAGCACATAACAGGTATAAACCGTCTCCGTATCGAATCCAATTTTTCGTATTCTGGTAAAGGCATCCCGAACGGTCATATTCGCTTTTAAATCGACAAATTCTACTGTCATATAACTTCCAGCCGAATCTTCTGGATAGTTTAAAAGCTGATTGATAATCGCACGCTTTTTTGAATCGGTATTTCTTAAAATACGTTTCACTACATTTGATGGCATCTCTTCAATTAAGTCCGCAGCATCATCTGCGAGAAGATTACTCGTTACTTCATAAAGTTCTTTATCTGTTAATGCATTAATTAACTTTTCCTGATCCTCATTTTCCAACTCCGCAAACACTTCTACCGCATCATCTTTATTTAATAACCGATATGCAATAATCATATCCGCGTCATCCAAACTTTGAAAAATTTCTGCAATATCCGCAGTATTCATTTCTTCCAGCAGGTCATGCAGCGATTTATATTGCTGGCCATGCAGCAGTTCTAACATTTTTTCTCTGAAATATTCTTTCATTTGAATGTTCCTCCCGATTTCTTCCAATTCCTATTTTCTAAACATATTAAACTGCTAATCCCAAAATCTGAACTGCAATATTAAAATAGATTAGTACGGAACAGGTATCTACAATCGTTGTAATAAGCGGCGCTGCCATGATGGCCGGGTCCATTTTTAGTTTTTTAGCTAGGATTGGCAAACAACATCCCAACAATTTTGATATAAACACGGTCGCTATAATGGAAAGTGCAATTACCACTGCGATTCCAGCACTTTGGTATTGAATCCAGATTCGAATTCCATTTATAAACGCCAATATTGTTCCTACTATAATTGAAATACGAGCTTCCTTCCACATTGCTTTCAAAATATCTCTTGGATGAATTTCATCGACTGCCATACCTCGAATTATTAACGTAGAAGCTTGAGAACCACAGTTTCCTCCTGTGTCCATAAGCATTGGAAAAAAGGAAACTAAAAGCGGAATGGCTTGAAAAGCAGCTTCATACTTATTAATAATCACTCCTGTAATAATAGAAGAAAACATTAACACAAGCAGCCATAAAATACGATTTTTTGCATGTTCCCAGACTGTTGTACGAAAATACGTATCCTCAGCCGGCGCCATCGCTGCCATACGTTCAAAGTCTTCGGTATCTTCATCATGAATAACATCAATTGCATCATCAATCGTAATAATTCCTACGAGGCGATTTTCATTATCTAACACTGGAAGAGCCATTAATTCATATTTATCCAGCAATTTTACAACTTCTTCCTGATCATCATGGGTGTGAACCGTAATCATATTCGTTTCCATGATCTCATTTACCTTTGTATTTCTATCTTCAAACAACAATTCTCTTACTGAAACAATCCCTTCCAGAATTCTTCCTTCATCCAATACATAACAAGTATAAATCGTCTCTTTATTCACACCAGTACTGCGAATACGCTGAAATGCCTGTTCCACTGTCATATTTGCTTTTAAGTCTACAAACTCAACCGTCATAACACTGCCTGCACTGTCTTCTGGATAGTTCAAAAGCTGATTAATAATTTTCCTTTTCTCTACAGGTGTATGTTTTAAAATACGCTTTACTACGGTAGCTGGCATTTCTTCGATCAAATCGGCTGCATCGTCCATTAAAAGATTACTTGTTACTTCATATAATTCCTGATCGCTCAATGCATTAATTAAATCTTCCTGCTGATCTGGCTCCAAATCGGTGAATACGTCGATTGCCTTGTCTTTGCTCAAGAGCCGATATGCAACAATCATCTGCGTTTCGTCGATTTCTGCAAATGCTTCTGCAATATCCGCAGAATTCATCTCCTTGAGCAGCGCCCAGAGTTCGTTGTAACGTTTTTGTTCCAGCAGAAATTTCATTTTTCTTTTCATTTGCATACCTCCAATAATTTATTCTTTTCTGACTCCCGTGGCCATCATCCATATTCTCACCTCACTTTTTGCCATAAAAATACGCACCAAAGCTTAAACTCGGTGCGATCGTCCCATTTGTTCAAGCTTTAGCATCACAGGGCGTGAAATTGCATTAGAAAATGCCTTAAACGACATTTCCTGCTAACCTTCTTATAGTGTCTCCACTACTTCGCGGCAGCAACCCATATCCCTGCGGTAGCCTCACCTACCAAATTTTATTTTCGTATTTATTCTACTCCTTTCCTATTACAATGTCAATAGAGCGGTTGCATATTTCGTATGATTTATGCTATGATACGTTAGAAAACAGATTATTTTTCAGAAAGAAGGAATTTTATGGATTGGACCTCTTGTACCCTTTGTCCTCGTAACTGCCATGCAAATCGAAAGAATAAGAATTCTCTAACTGGCATTTGCCATGAAGCCAATCATTTAAGACTGGCTCGAGCAGCCCTTCATTTCTGGGAAGAACCATGTATCTCAGGCAAGCAGGGATCTGGTACAATCTTCTTTTCTGGCTGCACGCTTCGCTGTGTCTTTTGTCAAAACCACTCCATTGCGGATGGCAGTGTCGGAAAAGAAATTTCTCAACAGCGTTTTGTCCAAATTTTATTAGAACTTCAGCAAAAAGGAGCCAACAATATCAACCTTGTTACCCCAACCCATTTCGTTCCCCTTATTATTGACGGAATACAGCAGGCTCGCTCACAAGGTTTTCATCTTCCAATCGTTTATAATACAAGTGGATATGAATCCATTGAAACATTACAATTATTAGATGGGATTGTGGATATTTATCTTCCTGATCTAAAATATTACAGTTCCACAATTTCTCAAAAATATTCGTTCGCAGGCGATTATTTTTCGGTTGCTTCTCGTGCATTACAAGAAATGTATCGACAAGTTGGCGATCCTGTCTTTGATGCAAATGGCATAATGCAAAAAGGTATGATTGTTCGTCATTTGGTCTTACCTGGCTGTACAAACGATTCCAAAGCGGTAATTCAATACTTATATCAGACATTCCACGACCATATTTATATTAGCATTATGAACCAGTATACTCCAATGCCAACCGTTCAAGGTCAATACCCTGAACTAAACCGCAAAGTGACCGAGGAAGAATACGATGAAGTGGTAGATTATGCCATCGAGTTAGGTGTTGAGCATGGATTTATTCAAGAAGGGGAAACGGCCGACGAAAGTTTTATTCCGGCCTTTGATTATGAAGGAATTTAATAAAAATAATTTATGAGGTGAATATTATGAATCAAAAGACGAAGGGCATTTTATGTATTTTAATGTCCGCATTTTGCTTTGCGCTTATGAACACGTTTGTACGTCTCTCTGGAGACTTACCATCAATTCAGAAGAGTTTTTTTCGCAACTTTATTGCCGCAATCTTTGCATTTATTCTTTTAAAAAAGGATCACACTCCCTTACATTGGCAAAAGGGTAATTTAAGATTTTTATTCATCCGTTCCATCTGTGGTACAATCGGTATTCTCTGCAACTTTTATGCGGTAGACCATCTGGTTCTTTCCGATGCATCCATGCTAAATAAGATGTCTCCATTTTTTGCAATTGTGTTTTCTTATTTCTTTTTAAAAGAAAAATGCACTCCGATTCAAGTCGGCGGTGTCATCCTAGCATTTATTGGAAGCTTATTTATTATTAAACCGACTTTTTCCAATATGGAACTTCTTCCATCCATTATCGGATTTGTCGGAGGAATGGGAGCTGGAGCAGCGTATACCGCAGTGCGCCATCTTGGACAGCGTGGAGAAAAAGGAGCATTTATTGTCTTTTTCTTCTCCATGTTTTCCTGTCTTGTCACACTCCCATACTTAATTTTCCAATATCATCCAATGGAAGCTTGGCAGCTCGGTTATTTGCTTTTAGCTGGTTTAGCTGCATCGGGAGGACAGTTTTCGATTACTGCGGCATATTGTTATGCACCATCCAAAGAAATATCCGTCTACGACTATTCTCAAGTAATTTTTTCTGCATTGCTCGGATTTATCCTATTTCAGCAAATTCCAGACGGATACAGCATCCTTGGATACATCCTTATCTGTGCAACCGCAATTATTATGTTCCTATACAACAACCGTAAAGTAGCTCATAGCTAAAAACACAGTGACAAGTCCCTTTTCTTCGACTAAAAATAATCGAAAAAAGGGACTTGTCAATTACTACTTCTCCTCACACACCTGGAAAATATAGAATTTCAGGCTGACGCCCTGAAATCCACTTCCATCAGATCTTCCAGTCGCTTTTTTTCATAAACCAATCATACATATCCCCCTAAATTCCAATTCGACAACTTAGGATTTGTCTATTTCTTCAAACTTTCTATAAACCCAGAGATAGCAGATATAAGCCAACCCAAGCCAATAATAATTAACGCAATTTCCCACCCGATACCATTATCAAAAACAAAGATAAATGTATATAGAGCAAATAAACTAACAGGAATGGCAATTCCATATAACACCAAATGAAACTTCCTCTTTTTTTCTTTATCCATTTATTCTCACCTCATTAACTTCTAATTCGACAACTTAAAATTTTTCTGCTTATCAAACTGGAAGATTTCTATCCAAAATGAAACGGAATAATCATATTAAGTAAAATGGCAAGAATAATGCTGATTATTCCCATCAGCACAGAACACCTCAATGTGTCTCTCCTCAAAACAATTACTCCAATAATAAAGACTGCCAATTCTAAAATAGAGCGTGCTTCGAAATAAACCCATCCATATACAAAAACCATGTTAAACAATACTGCCAAAATCAACATGGATAATATAGTTGCCAATTTACTTTTTCCTTTTGCATACCAACAAACAAATGCCAAAAACGGAGAAATAGCAGTGAACCCAAACCAAATCATAGCATAGCTTCTTGGAAAAAAACCTGCAACATATTTTGAATACAAATAGTAGCTTGTAACCATACCAGCAAAAAACACAAAAACATTAACGCTTGCTCTTAGTGCAGAATTACTATAAAGAGAAATACACAGCGCAATCAATATCCAAATCACAAAATGGCCCAGGAAATTATGAACATCTAATGCTTCATCTATTGCCATAAGCGCACTTGGAAGTTCGCCGTGACGAAAATCCAAAAATTTTGAAAAAGTCCCCAACACTATTCCAAGGGACAAGACAACTATAGTGTTAATGATTTTTCTTTTATAAGATATAGGATTTTCCTGACTTCTTATATGATTCAAAATCCTGGTCATAGGCATCCTTCAAATTCCAATTTGTTGGTTACATTATAGTTTTATATATCAAAATATTCAATCTAAATCCATGCCAAATTTATACTAACTTGTACTTCATTTCTTCCAATTTGTATTAAATTTTAATTGATTATAAATCAGATTTTCAAAGAGCAAGTACTCTGGATCATATTAACTAATTGGGATTGCATTTGAGCATTGTTTTCTATTTCTTGATCTCCCAGTATCCAGTTTTATTTGCCCCTTTTCTCTCAACTATTCCCAATTCTTTCAATTCTTTTATAATCCTGTTGACTTTTCGGACACTGTATCCAGTATAGCTGCTCATTGCCTTTATCGTAACGTGAGGATTCTCAACCATGTTAGCAACAATAACTTTTTTCTCTTCATCAATATCGTTTATTGTGCCATTTATTGTGCCATTTATTATGCCATCCACATTTATTGTGCCATTTATTACGCCACTTTCCACTTGGTTTGTATCTTTTTCCATTCCATCAATAGTATTTTTATCAGAAAACGGAAAAACAACTTTTATGAAATGATCTGATATTGTAAAAATATCCTTGTCATAGTATTTCAATATACGGCTCATACCCGATCCGAGCTGCTCTACCAGTCCAACGTCTTTAAATACCCTCATCAATTCCCTATTTCGCGGCATACTGCTGCAGCTGAAAAAATCCTCTCTGCTCTGACCTGATATAAGCCCGCCATATGATGTAAATTCCATACGATCGCTAAAAATTTCAAAAACAGGCGGTATTTCTCTGGAAAAATCGTTATGAACAATCGCATTGATCAGTGCCTCTCTCAATGGTACGGGCTCGACCAGATTCTTTTCCATTCTCTTGGTACTTGTTACTTTTGCTTTCGTAACATTTTCAATTTTCATCTTTTCCAAAACCTGATTTGTCGCTTTGATCAGAGAGCAATATCCATATTCCTCATTTTCGATCAGGTCAACTTTATCTATTCCAGCATACTTAGCAACCTTAATAGACACACCGTTCTCATCCGCCAGCAAATATGCAATATAATTATATTGTCCATTTGTTGTAAGCAACTCAAGGCTCTGAGCGAATCTATTATTTAATTCAAGCCCTCGTTCCTGATAATAAATTTTTAACTGTGCAAAAGTCAAGTCCTGCCTCGGAGCCAGAATATTACGCAATGTGGTGTGTATCCTTTTGGAATAAAGTTCATCAATCAAAGCAGTAGGCATTGGCTGTGTGGAAGTCCCAAGCCTCATGAAGCATCCATTTGGGGACATTCCTTTATTTTTTATATAATATGGTTTTTCAAGACCACTGGAAATAATAATTTTAGTCACGGAAATCCCATCTATAACCTCCGTAACAATATCAAAAAGACCTAATGTTAACGGCAAAATATTATTTTTTATTCTGTCTGCAATTTTCAGCTGAAGAGAATCTAAATCTGGAAGTTGTATTGGATTTCCGGCATCATCCACACCAATGTAAAGGACACCGCCTTCATGATTATTCAAAAAGGCGACAATTTCTTTTTCCAATTTATCATTCAAACTTTCTTTCAGCTCTACCCGATTACTTTCCTGCAGCATCTGTTCCTCCTTTAAAACAAGTCATGACTTTATTCTATCATACTCCAATCTGAACTTCTATAAAAATCCCAACAGCGCATTGTTCCCTATTTGCCAGTCTTTTACTTTCGAATAATTCAAAGAGCAAGATCCACCCCGGTAATACCAAAACAGAAAATCTGTTGTTTGCATTCCACGTGGCAGCACTCTTGCTGGGAACTCTGCTTTCCCATATCTGCATATATCCTTGTGATTGAAATCCCCCTCAATGATCCAAACGGCTGATCCGATCATCCAATCGGACTCTGAATTCATCAAGACAATATTTTTCTCTTTCCCCCGTTTCATATTTTTTGATCTTTCTCATCAATCCTCTGTACATCGGATACTCTTCTGTTCTTTGTAAAAGTAATTCAATTATATGGTTTCAGGTTCCTGTCCATGTACTACACCATTTTTATTTTTGTATCCTGGCATTACGCCATTTACTACACCATTTTTCTAAAAAACTACACCATTTTGCGATAAGTTATGATACTTTCCCAATCATTCCCTATCGCTTCAATCCTTTGCAGATCAAGACTTTCTGGGCATTCCTGCCCCTTATTTTTCCTCACACACCTGGAAAATATAGAATTTCAAATAATAGGATTCATCAGCTGCCCATAAAATTGGATGGTCGGCTGCCTGTGTTCGATATTCTACTTGACGCAGGCGTTTTTTGGCTGCCTTTGCAGCTTCTTGAATTGTTTTCGCAAATAAATCTGGCGTCATAAAATGAGAGCAAGAACAAGTTGCCAGGTAGCCTCCATCTTTTACAAGTTTTAAGCCTCGCATATTAATTTCTCGGTATCCTTTCACCGCATTTTTCACGGAATTTCTAGATTTCGTAAAGGCTGGCGGATCAAGGATTACAACATCAAAGTGTTCTCCCTGCTTTTCTAATTTGGGCAGCAAATCGAATACATCGGCACATTGAAATTGAACTCGATCTTCCAGATGATTCAGTTTTGCGTTTTCTCTCGCCTGCTCCACTGCCAGTTCCGAAGCATCCACGCCAAGTACTAAACGAGCTCCAGCAATTCCTGCATTTAATGCAAACGAACCAGTATGGGTAAAGCAATCTAAAACTGCTGCATTTTTACAAAGTTTTTGGATTGCTGCACGGTTATTTTTTTGATCCAAAAAGAAGCCTGTTTTCTGTCCTTCTTCCACATCAACAATATATTTCACTCCATTTTCTTCAATTAGAACTTTTGTATCAAATGGTTCCCCAATAAATCCTTTGACTCGTTCCATGCCTTCCTGCGTCCGAACTTTTGCATCACTTCTCTCGTATACCCCTCGAATTGGCATTCCCAATTCTTTTAATTGCTTTTTGCATTGTTCAATAATCGTCATTTTCATTCGATCAATTCCCAACGCCAATGACTGTACTACTAATATATCTTCAAACTTATCTATAACAATGCCTGGAAGAAAATCGGCCTCTCCAAAAATCAGCCTACAGCTTCTCATATCAATCGTATGCATCCGATAATCAATACAATCTTTGACACGCATTGCCAAAAACGCTTCATCGACTGACTGATCTTTTTTTCGAGTCATCATTCGCACACGAATTTTTGAATTTTGATTGATAAATCCAGTCCCCATTCCATATCCATCAAAGTCTTCTACCGTTACTAAATCTCCATTCTCAAATGTACCTGTTATTGTATCAATTTCATTGTCATAAATCCAAGCTCCACCAGCTTTTAACATACGACCTTCGCCTTTTTTCAAACGGACAACTGCCATTTCATTTCCTCCTAATTTGTACCTCATATTTTATCAAAATTTTTATAACGATACTCGTTTTTTTCTTGTTTTATACTTCCAACGAATTGCGAAAAATAAAACAATAATGATGAAACCTGCATACGTAACTTCCGAATATGTATGCATAATCTGTATCATTTTCATCCAAGAAGTGCCTGCCCATGCTCCAGCCGATACAAGTATCGTATTCCATAAAAGACTTCCCAGCGTTGTCAGCAACAAAAAATCGAATAACTTCATCTCTGCCATACCTGCTGGAATGGAAATCAAACTCCTTACAATTGGCACACAGCGACATAGAAAAACGGTTGTTTTTCCTCTTTTATCAAACCAATTCATTGCTTTTTGAATATTATCCTGTTTTAAATGCAGGACTTTTCCGATCTTTCCATTTACAATCTGTTCCAACCGCTCTCTTGGAAGCAATAGACCAATATAGTAGAGCATAATTGCCCCTGTAACAGAGCCAATGGTCGCCGCTGTAATTACCCCAACGACACTCATATTCGTATAGGTTGTCATAAATCCGCCAAACGTTAAAATGAGTTCAGATGGAATAGGCGGAAAAATGTTTTCTACTAAAATTAAAATCGCCATTCCAATGTAACCAAAGCTTTCCATAATTTGTATAATCCAAGACTGCAAATAACTTCCTCTTTTCTTTGCAGTGCCGTTGCACCGCAGCATTCTTACTGTCAGTTTATTTCCTGTCCTTCCAAAATATGATACTCTTTTGGCTTATTTTGACTGTCTGAAAAATTGTTCCACACAGTCCAACGTCATTTGAATGTTTTCATCGGTATGTGCATAAGACAAAAACATAGCCTCAAACTGACTTGGTCCAATATAGATTCCACGATTCAGCATAAAATGGAAATACGCTCCAAACCGTTTTACATCAGAAGTCTTCGCTGTTTCATAATCAATTACTGCTTCGTTTGTAAAGTAAAGACACGCCAAAGAGCCAATTCCATTGATTTGACACGGTACGTCATAGTCTCGAATCAATGCTGCAATACCATCTCTTAACTTCTTTCCTTTTTGATTTAATTCTACATAAATTTCAGGATGCTGCTTTAAAATTGTCAACTGTGCCAAACCTGCTGCCATCGCAACGGGATTTCCACTCAATGTACCAGCTTGGTATACACTTCCAACTGGAGAAATTACTTCCATTACCTCTTTTCTTCCTCCATAGGCGCCGACTGGCATTCCTGCACCGATAATTTTTCCATAAGTAACTAAATCTGGCGTTACTTGAAAATATCCACTTGCTCCATCGAGCTGGAGGCGGAATCCTGTAATTACTTCATCAAAAATCAACAGACTGCCTTCTTCATCACAGATTTTTCTCAGCCCTTGCAAAAAGGATCTATCTGGAACAACTACTCCCATATTAGCAGCAACTGGCTCTACAATAATGCAAGCCACTTCTCCCTTGTTTTGTTCCATCAATGCTTTGACCGATTCCAAATCATTATAAACAGCCGTTAATGTATCTTCTGCACAACCGCTTGGAACACCTGAACTACTTGGAATTCCTGATGTCATAACACCTGATCCCGCTTTCACAAGCATCGAATCGGCATGTCCATGATAACAACCTTCAAATTTAATAATTTTATTTCTTCCTGTAAATCCTCTCGCAGCCCGAATGGCACTCATAACTGCCTCCGTGCCCGAATTCACCATACGAATCATTTCCACAAATGGAACCGCTTCGCATACCGTTTCTGCCATAATCACTTCTGCTTCTGTGGCAGCCCCAAAACTTAATCCTTTCTCCACTGCTTTCACAACAGCTTCTTTTATCACCTCATGATTATGTCCTAAAATCATTGGTCCCCAGGAACCGATATAATCCAAATATTGATTCCCATCGACATCATATAGATACTGCCCCTGCGCACGATCAATAAAACGAGGAGTTCCTCCCACTGACAGAAATGCCCGCACCGGACTATTGACTCCTCCTGGAATTTTTTCTACTGCCCGACGAAATAATTGTTCTGAACGATCCATTTTAATCTCCTTTAACAACTCCATGTTTTCAGTAATGTTTCATAAATAACATTACCCAATCCTTCCTTCTTGTATATACTGTGCCAATTCTCTTGCATAGTAAGTCAAAAGAATGCTTGCTCCTGCCCGAAACATACTTACTGCGGTTTCACATACAACTGCTGCCTCATCAATATAACCTGCCATTGCAGCAGCTTTTATCATCGAATATTCTCCGCTTACACTATAAACGGCAGTTGGAACATTGACCTGATTGGTTACTTCTCTTAAAACATCCAAATAAGAAAGCCCTGGTTTTACCATAATAATATCGGCTCCCTCCTGCACATCGGTTAATGCCTCTTTGACCGCTTCTTTTCGATTGTGAAAATCCATTTGATATGTTTTTCGATCTCCAAATGCTGGCGCCGAGTCCGCTGCGTCTCGAAATGGACCGTAGAAAGAAGAAGAATACTTTACTGCATAGGACATGATCGGAAGATTTACATAACCCTTTTGATCTAATGCCCGACGAATTGCCAATACCCTTCCGTCCATCATATCGGATGGAGCTACCATATCGGCTCCTGCCTGTACATGAGAAACCGCTGTCTTCGCCAGCACTTCCAATGTCTTATCATTATCCACATAACTGCCATCTAAAATTCCGCAATGTCCATGTGATGTATATTCACACATACAGACATCGGTAATATAATATAAATTCGGGAACTCCTGTTTCGCTTTTCGCAGTGCTTTTTGAACAATTCCATCTTCCTGCCATGCACCACTTCCACATGCATCCTTCTGTCCTGGAATCCCGAAAATCATAACTTGTTTTACGCCAGAACGGCTCACCTCTTCCAATGCCTTCATCCATTTGTCAATACTATAACGGTACTGTCCTGGCATGGATGGAATCTCTTGCTGGATTCCCGTTCCTTCCATTACAAACATCGGATAGATTAATCCATTTTTAGAAATTCTTGTTTCTCGCACCATATCCCGAATGGTCTGGCTGCTTCTTAATCGTCTGGAACGACTTATCATCTCCATATTTTTCTCACTCCTAGTCCAATCTCTGTTTCATTTTTATCATCATTTCCACCATACTATCCATTGTAGCTTCTTCAGAAATCCAAACATTCATCCCATATTCTCTTGCACAGGCTGCTGTCTTTTCTCCAATACAAACTGCCGATACAATGGAAAAATCCCGCTCTCCCATTGCTTGCACAAATCCCCTTACGGTAGATGCACTTGTAAATGCTACATAGTCAATCTCCTGCTTTTCTATCCCATCCCAAACAGATTCCACCCATTCCAAATTCATACGAGAAACCGTACGGTAAATTGGCACTTCCTTGCAGAAAAATCCCCTGTCCATCAAATAATTTGGAAGTTCTTCGTCTGCCAGTTCAGAACGGAATAAATACAATTTCTCATTTCGATCCACACTCATCTCAAATGCACGCCCAAGCTCCTTTCCTGAAAACTTCTTTGGCATAAGATCGGCATAAATACCATAACGTTCCAATGCGGCAGCCGTTGCAGTTCCTGACACAGCAAATCGAAGGGTATCGGACAAAAATCTGCGTAAATCAATTTTCTCTTTTTTTAATAACGAGAAAAACATCTCCACACCAGTTGGACTCGTCAGCACAATCCATCGAACGGTCTTTTGCTCCATAATTTCTTTTATCGCATCTTGAAAATTTGAGTCATCCTCCATGGAAGCTGTCTCAATCGCAGGCAATTCAATCACATGTGCTCCTTGCTCCAATAATTTTTTCGAAAGTTTAGAAGCTTTCGTTTTCTCCCTTGTTACAATTACTTGGACGTCTCCAAGCGGAAGCTTTTCGACCCACTCCAGTTGGTTGGCTAATTTGCATACTTGTCCAACTACAATAATGGCGGGCGTTTTTGCACCGATCTGGTCACAATCTCTCTTTAAGTTTTTCAGCGTCGAAATCACCTTTCTTTGCTTGGCAGTCGTTCCTTGCTCTAACATGGCAGCTGGTGTATCGGATGGCATCCCCTCCTGTATCAAACGATTACAAATTTCCTCCATCGAAGAAATACCCATTAGAAAAATTAACGTTCCTCCTAGTTTTGCTAAAGACGGATAATCCACATTTTTTTTCGTTCCCTTGCTTGTATGTCCTGTAATTACATGAAACGAAGAAGTGAATTCTCGATGAGTAACAGGAATTCCAGCATACGCCAAAACCGAAACTGCCGATGTGATTCCTGGCACAATTTCAAATGGGATATTATGTTCTAAGAGAAGTTCCAACTCTTCTCCCCCTCTTCCAAATACAAATGGATCGCCTCCCTTTAATCGAACAACTTTCTTTCCTTTTAATGCTTCTTCTAAAATAATCTGGTTAATTTCTTCCTGTGTTGCAGAATGATTTCCTGCCCGTTTTCCAACATGAATTTTTTTTGTTTTTTCTGGTATTTGAACCAGTAATTCCAACTGTATCAATGCATCATAAATTACTACATCTGCAAGTTCCAGTAATGCTTTTCCTTTCACCGTAATTAATCCTGCATCCCCTGGACCTGCTCCTACCAACCATACTTTTCCACACATTGTTTTTTCATCCCTTCTTTTTTCCTTCCACCGATTCTTTTAACCAAGATGCAAGCCTTCTCCCCATTTTTTCTACTTTATAGAGCTGATCTTCCTTTTCACCAGACAACAACATCCGTTCTTCTCCCACTTCAAACTTCTGCAATAAATCACTATAATACATGCCTCGAATCCGAAATTGATTTTCTTCTCGATATGCATAGGCAGCAATGGGTGCGCTGCATCCTCCATTTACTTCTCTTGTAAATGCCCGTTCTGCCGCCGCCGCCAGTTCGGAATCCCAATCACAAACCCCGTCCAAAAACGAATAATCCATTCCTTTTCTTCCCTGTATTGCGATAATGCCCTGACCCGCTGCCGGAATTACTTCCTCTACGGAAAAGATGCGGTCAATTCGCTGCGTCAGTCCTAACCGTTTCAATCCCGCCACAGCCAAAGCAGTTGCATCAAACTCCTGTTCCTCCAACTTTCTTAATCTTGTCTGCACATTCCCACGAATACTTTCAAATCTTGCATTGGGATAAAGTTTTTTCATTTGAACGATCCGACGGCGACTGGATGAACCAATCGTATAAAAAGCTGAATCACAAAATTCCTGTACTTTTTCATGATAGCATTGTTTATATAAGAGACAATCTCTTGGATCTTCTCGTTTTGTAAATCCAACAAGGGGAATCTCTTCTCCTATCTCCATTGGTAAATCTTTTAAACTATGCACGGATAAATCAATTTTTCCATCCAGTAATGCCTGATCCAGTTCTTTTACAAAAAGTCCTTTTCCTCCAATTTGATCCAGTCTTCGGTCTAAAATTTTATCTCCCGTCGTTTTCATCGTAATGAGTTCCAACTCCAGTTCTGGATGATTTTTTTGAATTCCTTCCATAATAATCTCTGTCTGCTTGATTGCTAACTGGCTATCCCTGCTTCCTATTCTAATTCGCACTTTGCAGCCTCCTTTTCTACTTTCTTTTCTCTTCGATCCATATAATTCAAACAGTTTCTGATCTCCTGTGCTGCCTGCGCCGTTTGCCTATGATCGGTTCCGCTCGAAGTGATACCAACGACCATTGCACCATTTGCTGCAATTGCAGGAAAATAAAAGCTGGACTCCTCTTTTCGATCTGCCACACTAACAAAAATCCCGTTTTGTCTGCACTCCTGTCCAACTTTCCAATTTACTTCCCGGCAGTTCGTTGCTGCCACTACCAAAAACGCTCCTGCACAATCTCCTTGCTGATACATCCGTCGTTCCCATATAAAGTCTGGATATTTCAAAATCATCTCTTTTATTATCTCATTAACGTTAGGACTAATTATAGTGATTTCACATCCAAAAAGAAGTAATGTTTCCACACGCCTAGCTGCAATCGTTCCGCCGCCAATTACAACTACTTTTTTTTGTTTTAAACTTACAAATATTGGAAAATATCGTTGTACTTCCATTGTTTCTATCTTTCTCTCCCATTCATAATACGCTGAATCATACTCATATAATTTTCCCATTCTTCCATCTCTAATTGTTCTTTCATATCATACATTAAGTTTCCCACAACCTTTTTGGCAGCTGTTTCAATTACTTGCTCCAATTCTTCTCTGCCAGCTGGATCCACAATCACCTGCTTTAGCGGTTTTTCTATCCTTTTAAAAATATCTTCTGCACAATATGTCCCAATTTCCTGAATTACTGGAATATAACTGCGAAACTGAGACCACGCCTCATATTCCTTTGCATATTCTTTTAAAATACTCATCGCTTCTTCCATTGCATTTCTTTGATTTTCACACGCTGCGCTTCCTCCAAGCGAGTCAATATTATAAAGGGTAATATTCGGCAATTCTCCAAATCTTGGTGAAATATCTCTTGGAACTGCCATATCAAATACAATCCGTTCTCTTCCATCTGCAAACAACTGCTGCTTTCCACTTTGATCCAGCCCATTTTCCCATAACAGCGTATGATGAGGACTTGTAGTTGCACTTACAATCAAATCCATCTTATCTACAAAGTCATACCGTTCTCTATAATCAATAATCTTACATCCCACTGGAATAGTCACTTCTTTTGTTTTATAATGGCGCACGGTCATAGTTACGTTTGCACCACATTCGATCAACCTAGCCGCTGCAAGTCTTCCAATTTCTCCATTTCCAATCACAAGAGCATTCCAATCTTTGAGAGAATCCGTCCTCTCTCCTAAACGCAGCAGCATCTGTTCTACTACTGATGTATTTACCGCAGTTAATCTTACCTTTGTCCGAACTCGTTTCCCTGCGGTAATTGCAATCTGAAACAGGCGTTCCAATTCTCCATCGGTTGTATGAGCTTCTCTCGCCAATACAAGTGCTGCTCTCACTTGTGTCAAAATCTGATCTTCTCCGAAAATACGAGAGCGCATTCCCGCAGCCACTTGCAGCAGATGACAGACTGCATCCATATTTTCCCGGCAGATTGCTTTTTCTTTTAATTCTCTGCGTAATACTTGTTTTTGTTCCTGCCTTTCTTCTAATACATTATAAAGCACTTCATATGCCGTTCCATTCCATCCACTTCCACTTAAATACAACTCAGTCCGATTACAAGTAATAAGAAGAATACACGCTCCATTTTTATTATATGCTTTCAATTGCTGTAAAATATCAGCTGTTTCCTCCTTTGTCCAAGAAAAAAGTTCTCTCTCCTCTAAAGAAAACGTCTCATGATCGATGCCTGTCATCTTAATTTCCATATCTGCCTCCCAATACCGTATTCCCAATCACATGAATCCAAAATTTTCCCGTATCACTTAATAGACTTATCATACCCATATCTGTTTAAAAAGTCAAGCTGCCCAAACAGTCAAGCAAAGTTTCCGTTGTCTTGACTGTATTTTCGTGTTACTATAATACTACTTTTATTATACTTTTAAGAAAGGCGAATAACTATGTTTCATCTTGTTGGAAAATTAATCCGTAATAATCGAATTTTAGCAGACAGCACCGTTTGCAATGACGACATTGCTATGACACGCACAAAAAAAATATTTGCTGCAATTGACACAATTTGTCATGATTTTGATTTAAGTATTCCGATCTGGTTAGATTCTAATATTTCTGAGTTTCAACGTACTTCTAAAACCAGATTTTACAAAGACAACTTCATTGATGAAATCGACTTTGACTACTTTGAAATTCAAGTAACACAGGAAGATGATTAAATCATGCTTACATCTTCTGTCAATTCACTTTATACTAATTCTCTAAGAAAGGACTTTTGTTTATGAAGTTTGTATCATGGAATGTTAATGGACTTCGTGCCTGCATTACAAAAGGATTCTGGGAATTCTTCCAGAATGTAAATGCCGACTTTTTTTGTATTCAAGAAAGTAAAATGCAGCCAGGACAGGCAGTCATTGAAACACCTGGTTATTATCAATACTGGAATTCTGCACAAAGAAAGGGATACTCTGGTACAATTATCTTTGCCAAAGAACAGCCTTTGCATGTACCCACTGGAATTTCTGGAGCATACGATGATGAGGGGCGTGTCATTACACTGGAATATCCTAAGTTTTATTTAGTCAATTGCTATAGTCCAAACGTAAAACGGGAGCTTACACGTCTCGATTACCGAATGGATTTTGAAGATCATCTGCGCAATTATTTAACAGAACTAAGTGCAAAAAAACCTCTGATTCTCTGCGGAGATCTCAATGTGGCTCACGAAGAAATTGACTTAAAAAATCCTAAAAACAATATTGGAAACGCTGGATTTACGAATGAAGAGCGCTCTAAGTTTACTGAGCTGCTTCAAGCTGGATTCGTAGACAGTTTTCGTTTTCAACATCCAGAAGAACCCGATCATTATAGTTGGTGGTCTTATCGTTTCAAAGCAAGGGAGCGAAACATTGGATGGAGAATCGACTATTTCGTCGTATCCGAACATGCTAAGTCACAGATTCAGAACACTTGTATTTATCCAGAAATTCTTGGAAGCGATCACTGTCCAATTGGATTGGAAATGCAGTTTTAAAAACTTTCTCCCAAAGGAAATCCTCACTTTTTGTATAGAATCTAATTGAGTTCTTTCCGATTCAATGATACAATAAGGATTGAAATAAATATTTCGCATTTATCATACTTAGAAAGAGGAATTTCTCATGAGCGGTTTAATTTTTTCAAGAAAAAAAATCTTTCCTTTACAGGAAATCCAACTTAGAATGAAACTCTTTTTTGGATTACTCATTACTTTATTTTTTTGTTTCGTTTTTAACGATACGGTATATGCTGATACAGCAGCTAATTTAAAGCCAGCCATTACACTTAGTACTGGTGAAGATTCCAAGGCATTGAATGATGTAAACTATGCAAGCAGTTTTGAATTTAAGGCACAGACAACGATTACTCTTCAGGCCAACTCTCCAATTTACGGAGTCTATTTATATTGGGATCGTCCAAGTAATGGATGGACGTTACAATCAGGCAATAGCACAACGACTCATGGACAATACGAAATTCTTCATGAGTATGTGAAGGTCGATCATCCTGCCAATACCGTTACGATAACTATTCCTGATAATGGATCTATTTTATGTGAAATTCAAGCATTTGGTTACGGAGATCTTCCAGCCGATGTACAAACATGGCTTCCTCCTTGCGAACAGGCCGACCTTTTGTTATTCCCTACCCATGCTGGAGATGAAAGTCTCGTATTTGGAGGTACCATTCCTTATTACGCCGGTGAGCTTGGCCGTAATGTTCAGGTTGCCTATCTTGTAAAACATTATCCAGAGGAATCTTACCGTGAACATGAAAAATTAAATGCACTTTGGGCAATGGGGCTGCGTAATTATCCTGTTATGGGAACATTTGAAGATGCCCTCACTTCTGGACATGTCACTGATTCTGCAAACTATGATTATGATGCAGTATTGGAATACATTGTAACTCAAATTCGCCGCTTTCAACCACTTGTTGTACTTGGGCACGATTTAGATGGAGAATATGGACACGGACTTCATATTGTAGGAGCAAAAGCAGTTTCCCAGTCTATGAATTTCAGTAAAGATTCCTCCTATCATATCGCTTCTGTCGATCAATACGGCGTATGGGAACAAGACAAAACTTATTTACATTCCTATAAGACAAATTCAATTCATATGAATTGGAATACTCCTTTAACTAAATTCAATGGAAAAACTGCTTTAGAATTAGCCAAAGAAGGGTTTAAACTGAATGACTCTCAACAATGGACGGGATTCCAGGTCTCTGATACTGGCTTATATAACTGTGCCGATTTTGGTCTTTATTTAAGTTCCGTTGGACCTGACAAAAAGGGGGGAGATTTTATGGAAAATATCACCCCATATGCAGAACGAATCAATACCAACACAAACAGTTCTACTTCTGTCCCTGAATCTTCCGCCAGTGCCGATGCTTCCAGCACTGTCTCCTCTGAAGATTCTACTTCAACGGAATCTGCTGCCAGTGAATCCAGTACGATCAATGAGCCAACGGAACCTTCTCATTTTCGCTCCTTTGAACAAAGCTATTTGGAAATTGAACCTCTTGTTTTAAAAGTCGGCGGAGTTTGTATTGTTCTTGTAGCAATTGGCTCCTTTCTTTCACTATTTATAAAGAAAAAAAATTAAAGAAATAGGATTTCAGAATTTTATGTATACATTATTACTAATCATCATATATCTTGCATTTATTAGTTTAGGATTGCCAGATTCTCTGCTCGGCTCAGCATGGCCAGTGATGCAGCAAAACTTTCAAGTACCCATTTCTTATGCTGGTATTGTAACAATGATTATTTCTGGAGGCACTATATGCTCCAGCCTGATGTCTGATCGTTTAACTAAAAACTTAGGAACAGGAATTGTAACAACCGTAAGTGTATTACTTACCGCTGTTGCATTGTTCGGATTTTCTACCGCCAATGCATTTTGGATATTATGTCTATGGGCCATTCCATACGGTCTTGGAGCAGGGGCTATTGACGCAGCACTAAACAACTATGTTGCACTCCATTACTCTTCTCGCCATATGAGCTGGCTTCATTGCTTCTGGGGTGTCGGAACCATTGCCAGTCCATATATTATGAGTTATTCCTTAACACATTCCTCTTGGCAAAACGGTTACCGAGTTGTTTCTATGATTCAGATTACTATCACGATTATTTTAATCCTTTCCCTCTCTTTGTGGAAGTTACAAAAAGCAAACGCCTCAACAAAGCAAGAGGGAAAATCACTTGGCTTAAAAAATGCTTTAAAAATAAAAGGAGTACCACAGCTTTTACTTGGATTTTTTGCATATTGTTCCGCCGAAGCAACGGTAATGCTTTGGGTAAGCAGTTATCTTGTACGTACCCGTGGAATGGAAGAAGAAAAAGCTGCTTCTTTTGCAGCATTATTTTTCATTGGCATTACAGTTGGCCGTTTTCTATCGGGAGTGGTATCCGAAAAGCTTGGAGATAGAAAATTAATTCGCATTGGAACAAGTATTATTGCTATAGGAATTATTTGTATTTTATTACCTGTTACAACCAATCTTTTCGTACTAAGTGGATTTATCATCATTGGACTGGGATGCGCTCCTGTTTATCCATCCATTATTCACTCCACACCTAATAATTTCGGAGAGGAAAATTCACAATCCATCATTGGCATTCAAATGGCAAGCGCCTATATCGGTTCCACATTTATGCCTCCATTATTTGGATTAATCGCCAACCATATCAGTATTCAATTATTACCTGTCTATTTGATTTTCTTTACTCTGTTGATGATTGTTATGATAGAAAAAACTTATAGAATCGTACATCTGAAAAAGGAAACGATATCGTTTGAATAAACGGTATCGTTTCCTTTTTCATTCTATATTTTGTTAACAAGTGAGGGAGCAAAATTTATTCTGTCGCAGTAAGAAGTTTTTCCATCTTCTTAGCTGGACCTTTTTTCAAAACAGTCACATGATCTCGATTAGATACAAGTACCGCCGTTGTTACATCGTATCCTGCTTTCTTAATTGCTGGAATATCAAAACTTACTAACTTTTGTCCAGCCTTTACTTGATCACCAGTATTAACATAGGCTTTAAAATGTTTTCCTCCCAGCTCTACTGTGTTAATACCAACATGAATCAATAATTCGATTCCATCACTGCTCGTCAATCCTATCGCATGTTTTGTATCAAATAACGCAGATACTGTCCCATCAAATGGTGCTACTACCTCCCCTAATGCAGGTTCAATTCCAACACCATCTCCAAGTACTCCTGCTGCAAATGTCTCATCTTTAATTTCTTCTCTTGCAATTACATTACCTTCTACTGGTGCATATACAGTATCTTTCTCTGCCTTAACTTCTGGTGCTGTTTCCACCTTTGAATTCTTTTGTTCTGCTTTTGGAGCAGCTGGTTCTTCATCTTTATAACCAAACATCCATGTTAACACAAATGCAACTCCACCAGCGATTAACATCATAATAACATAGCTAACTGGATTGGAAAGACAAAGAAGTAAACCAAAAATACCCGTTACTCCTGTACCACTAGCTCCAAGTCCAGCAAGAGATGCATATAACGCACCAACACCACCACCAATTGCTCCACAGATAAATGGTTTTCCATATCTTAAGTTAACACCGAAAATGGCTGGTTCTGTAATTCCCATAAAACCACTTAGCGCAGAAGGAAGTGCCATCGCTCTTACTTTTTTGTTTTTTGTTTTCAATGCCACTGCTAAAGTCGCTGCACCTTGTCCAACATTGGCTGCTGATGCAAGTGGAAGCCAATAAGTTTTTCCAAATTGACTTAATTGTCCCATATCAATGATAGTATACATATGATGAACACCTGCTACTACGGTCAATGCATACAAAGAACCCATAATCAAACTTCCAACACCAAATGGCAATTGAATTAACCATTGAATACCACTAATAATATTATTTTCTACCCACACAAATACAGGACCAATGATGGCATAGGTTAAATATCCAGTAGCAAATACACTGACTAATGGAGTCACAAATAAATCAAACGTTTCTGGAACAATTTTATGTAATCGTTTTTCTATAAAACACATCACCCAAACTGCAATAATAACAGGAATAACATGTCCTTGATATCCAATTAAATCAATTTTATATAGACCAAAGAATACTTCCTGCTGAACCTTTACACCCTCCGATGCAACAGTCCACGCATTCTGTAAATCTGGATGAATCATTAACATACCAATAACGGCACCTAAAAATACATTACCGCCAAATGCTTTAGCAGCACTAAATGCAATTAAAATTGGAAGGAATGTATATGCAACATTACTGAACAACTTAGCAAATACATAGATAGAGCTCGTTGTATTCATCTCTATAAATCCGTTATTTACCATGAAATTCAAGGCTTCCATAATTCCCATTAAAAAACCACTTGCTACAATAGCAGGAATAATTGGGACAAAAATATCTCCCAGTGTTTTAATCGCTTTTTTCAATGGACCTTGTTGTGCTGCTGCTACCTGTTTTACTTCCGCCTTTGTCGCTGCTGTCAAACCAGATACTGCAAGAAATTCATCATATACCTTATTAACCGTTCCTGTCCCAAGAATAATTTGCAGCTGGCCTGATGCAAAAAATACGCCTTTCACTCCTTCAATTTCTTCCACTGCTTTACTGTCACATTTATCATTGTCAGCAATAACAAGCCGAAGCCTTGTCGCACAATGAGCAGCAGAAATCAAATTTTCTTTTTTACCCACTTTTTCATAGATTTCTTCCGCAACTTTTCTGTAATCCATAAAGTCTCTCCTTTCTTTTTCTTGAAATCGTTTACAATTTATACGGTTATTATACGTTGTATACTTTAACTTGTAAATAGTAATTTTTTATAATTTTTTTATATTTTTTTCGCTATATTACACAATCTATTCCCGATTATATCAATTTTAATTAGTGTTTTCTCAGATATTTTTTAGACATACTTCTAACTTTAACTTTTTTATTTTTATTTTTTTGATATCAATTTCATTTTTTATAATAATTCTCCTGACTATGTTTTGTTTCCATTTTTGTAATAGAATCTTTCCATTTTATAACTAAAAAATTAGGTCACAGCAAAAATTGTATCAACAATTTGCGGTGACCTTCAAAATTCTCTTTTCTATTACTTCAAACAAATTTTACGAATCTTATCCATGGATATGATATAGTATGTTTTATCGATATCTGTAGGAAGAATTTTCTCCGTCCTTCCCTGAAAACTTCCCCGGAATAACGTTCTGCCTCTGTATGTCTGTACTACAGATTCTGTTTCGTTATAGAAGATAATATTTTTCTTCTGGAAAAACGCATCTTCGTATTCAAAATCTACTTTTCTTTTACAAACTTCTTTTCCCGTCATTGTATAAACCGTTAACCAGTTGACATCTTCCTCTTTTGTAATAACTCCAAGATTGGAATTATTATAAAACACACTTATAATTCCATTTTCAAAGTTTAAATCACTGATCCTGGAAATTCTAGTTTTGGAATCTTTTGTATTAAAAATACTAATTCGATTATCTCCAATCGCAATTGCACGATCAGAAGCAATGTATTGCACTTCTGGCACCATTGTATTCGTATCCGCAAAATCTCCAAATGCTCCAATTACACGATCCGGCAGTTCTTTTCCTGTTTCAAAGTCAAAAAATACTACTTTTGTTTTTCCAATTCCAATATTTTCTGCATCATTTTTTCCATTTTCATCCAAAATATAATAAAACGGAACCATTAGCTGCTGCCCATCTGGAGAAATCGCTATATCACATGGATAACCATAAGTAGAAAGTGGAGCTCGAATATCCACATCCAGTTTTTCTCCCGTTTTCTGGTAGTAAGAGATATAAGAAGCAATTTGATCCTCTAATACCATGACCGCCACTCCCTGTTCTGAGATATCTCCTTTGGAAATCGGCATTTCTGTCGATCCATTTCCCTCTTGCCCTCCGACATTGCAGATTACAAAATTCCTTCCTTTTAAGTCGTAAATTAACATATAATTTTCATTTGCGACAATATTGGGATGATTCATTTCATAAGAAATTTCCCATACGGTCTGTCCATTTTCATCATAATAAACTGCTCCATCTCTTGCTGCATAAATAACTCCATGTTGAAACAAGTCAAAATCAGCCATATCTCCTGCTGAAATATCTACTTTCCATATTTCACGGAAGCTTTTATATGTACGTAATGTAAAAAATAAGAAAATAGAAAAACCAATCACTGCCATAATAACAATTGCAATAATTACCTTTTTCCAATCCAATGGAGGGGTATTCTTTTTAACAGGCTGTACTGGAGCCTTTCCACCAGTTACAATATTTCTTCGAAGTGCTTGCTTCTGTCTTTCTCTTGCGTCATTTCTTGCGTCCATTCTCTCCTCCAGTATTTCATTCTCAATAGCAGTTCAGTTCTGATTCGCTGCTCTCTTTGCATAATATAACACAAAACTTATGGCAAATCAATTTCCTGTCCAACAAAAATCTCATTTGCATTTGAAATATGGTTTAACTCACATAGTTTAGGCAGCATCTGGGTTGTCCCATATTTACTGACACAAATACTAATTAATGTATCTCCAGGTTTAATCACATATTTTTGATTAGATGAAGCACTTACTGCTGCTGGAGTCCCAACAGCCTCATCCCCTCCTGGAGTTTGTAATAATGCGGTCGTATTTGCAGTTTCTGAAGTGGATGGAACTGTACTAGGAACATTAATAGACCCCGCTTCCGCCGTATTTTCCGCTTCTGTAGCATCTACACCCGCTTCAATTGCATTGTTTTGATTTGGACGAGAATTATTGGAAATCCAAATCCTCATTCCAATAATAAATAAAATAACTGCCGCTGCCAATATTGCACGCCGCCAAAATGTTTGCTGCTGTTTTTCCATATGTACCTTTTTTTCCTGCATAACCTGTCGAAAGTTATGCGCCGCTTCATCTTTTACATCCTTTTCCACCTTCTTCTCTGGATTTTGACTACTCATATATTCCTGCATCTGAGGATTTTTCTCATAATAAATATAATATCCTTTTACTTCTGTAGGAGGTTCCATTCCTCCAACGAATATCCCTGATTCCTCTCCCTTGCTTACATACAATAAACTTTCTTTATGAAATAATTTACGATGCATCTGCTTTAATAAAATTAAATCTGGAGAATATTCCTCACTTCCTCTCAGAAACCATCCGCAAATTTCTGTGCCAGAAAAATATTTTTGCTGGCATTCCTCTACTTCTTCCCATATTGTATCAGAAAACTGCAATTCCCCCAACTCCGACCAGAGTCCATTGACTACCATTGCTCCATTAATAAAATAGCAATGAGAATCTTCCACTTTTGCATAAGTTCCAAGCAGGATACCTGCCTTTGCCGTAAGATCTTTATTGTTTATTAATTTCTTTATAAATGTGTATACATAATCTTCAATATAAATCCGGTATAAATAATCCTTATCTCCAATTTGCCGGATATTTTTGGGAAGCCTTGTTCTTTCCATAACGACACCTCACCATCTTTTTTCTTTTATCCTACCACAATTGCGGTACAAAATTTGTTGATTTGAGATGTCGAATACAAAAAAAATTTCGACAGTAGACCTGATTCTTTTTCGTTGTTTTCTATTTTATAATTCTGCAAAAGAAATATGTATTTTTTCTCCATCCCCCTCATAGGATAAAACAAAACTGCTGTAGTTTCATTACAAAAACTCTAAAAAAGAATAAGAACGAAAAAACAGGGAAAACTAAAAATGGTATCGTTTTAAAGATGCAGCACGAGGAGGTAACAATGCAATCTAAAAAAGTTTACTATCATCGAGCTGGCAGTGCATTCTCGTCTACTTTATTTGCCAGCCAACTTATGCAGCTAACCGAACAATATTTTTCCTCAAAACCGGATATTCCTATTTTCTTTCTTTGCATTGGCAGCGATCGTGTACTTGGAGACAGCCTTGGACCAATTATTGGATATAAACTAGAAAAAATGCTGTTACATCCATTTCAAGTATTTGGAACGCTTTCTCGGCCAGTTCACGCAATCAACCTCTGTCCAACTTTACTTCGTCTTTCCACTCTTCACCGTGCTCCACTTACCATTGCAATTGACGCTTCTATTGGAAAAAAAGAATCCGTTGGCTGCATCACATTAAGCAACCGTTCCATTCGTCCTGGAACTGGCGTATCCAAACGTTTGCCCCAAATCGGACAAATTTCCATCACTGGTATTGTAAGTGAAGACTGTTTTGATGTATCTTCTCGACTCCAAAATATTCGCCTTGGACTTGTTATGGAACTTGCCGACTGTATTTGCAATGGGATAAAAACTTATCAGGAGATGCTTATTTCCTAAACTTTCATGCCCGCTTTGCGAACACTACCATGATATAAAAGCCGATGAATGACCAGTCAGCACAGGGTATAACTGCCCTGGCTGTCCGTCCATTGACGTTATCGTAAGCTCTCCTGATAAACTGTTCAGCGTTTCCTTCCATTAAAATAAATAAATGAGTCAATTGCCTCTAAAATATCCTGAAAACAACTTCTTGGAGCATTTTGAATATAAGTTTTCAATATTTCCGTTTCTCCTTCTTTCTTATAGCGTCCATAAAAAATATCAAATAGATTATGCCCCCTTACATAAATCCGAAAGAATTCCATATATTTTTTTATATCTTCTTTGCATTGTATAGAAATTTTCGTTTTTTCCAACATATGCTTTACACTTGTAAGTTTTTTAAGATAAAGTTGATATTTTTCCCATAAAATATCATAAAAGCTTTCCTCCGATGGAATCACTCCAATTTTAGTCATAATTTCTGGATTCAAAAAATAATTTTCAAACGAATAATACTTTAAAATTAGTACGTTTCGCTCACTCACTCTTGGCAAATTTCCAATATCCTCTTTTGCACGTTGTTTATAATATCCGCATAACTGAGCCTTTAATTCGGCTGCATCTTTTCCATCCCCATCCCGTATCATAAGAAATTGATCCCGAATATAAACTTGATTCATATACTTTAGATTTGCATAAGTTTTAATATTTGTACAGCTATTTGTTGCGATAATTGCGATTCGGAGCAATTTTCCATTTTGATCCATAACCTCAGAGTAGTAGTGATTCAATAAAAGAGGCAGCCGATTTCGATCCTGTTTTCCTTCTACAATAAATACAAAACTAACTCCCATCAGATCATTGGCCGTATACCCCATATCATTTAAAATTTTTGAAATATTCGCCTGTTGATTCACCGTTGTAGAATACTCATGATCCAATACAACTTGACGAATTTGCTTAGACGTAAAATTAAAAATCATATTGGGCGAATGCGTAGAGAAAATAACCTGATTCTTTTTGGAAAGCCGATACAAGACCTCACTTGCCACTTTCTGAAGCTGAGGATGAAGGTAAATCTCTGGATCTTCCATCATAATAATACACGGCATCCGATTACTCTCTTTGATATAGGCTTCCAGCAAAGAAAGAATATAAATACTCTTCATTCCAGCACTCATCGTATCGAGAAGATCTTCTCTCTCTCGTTCCTTATTAATAATAACTGTCTCAATTCGAAAAATTTCTTGTGCCGCAAAACGTACTGCAAACTGAACATCCAACGATGGAACACTGTTTTTATGAAAACATTGATTTACTTTTTCTGCAAATGCATTCAAATTTAACTGATATAATTTATATTCCAAAAGTCTTGCCGCTTCCATAATCGTCAACTCTTTTGGAGTCTTTTGCTCAATTAACCCAATACACTGAAAGCAGGTATTGCAGTTCTTCGCCTTATCAAAAATACAGCGGTTTTCTTGCAGACCAACTAAGGACTCTCTCCTTTGAGCCATTAAAATATCTTCTTGAATTTCCTCTGGATTTCTTTCATGGTCAATAAAGTGAATTTTAGGAACAATAAGAGGAATATAATTATTATTTTTCTTGAATCCATCGAAATAGCGTTTCGTTCCATTTTTATTTACAATATATGTAAAAGTTAACCGTCCATTTTGATAGGATGGAAGTCGGCTGCAAAAATCTTTTTTCCAAACTTCCAATCGTTTATATTTACTAATTACTCCCTGCTGATGCAATAATAGCAAATCCTCCTCGGTAATCTCCATTGTAATTTCAACTTCAATATTGCGATTTAAGTCATAAAAATCATTAGAAGAAATGGTATATTGCCCAGATACAGATAAAATGGCATCTAAAATAGATGTCTTACCCGTATTATTTTTTCCAACTAGAATCATTGCATTATCGATTTCATTCAATTCCAGCTGCCGTATTGACTTAAAATTTTCGATTCTCATATGTTGAATTTTCAAGGAATCACTTCTTTCTTAGTTTTTCTTTTTCCATTTTCATTTTTTCACAAAACAAACTTTTCTTTAATTATAATAGAAAAACCGCCAATTGAGAAGAATTTCTTTCCCAATTAACGGTTTTTCTTATTATGATAGCAGGAAAAATCTCTGCTGAAACTTTCGTTTGTTCTTTAATGATGGAATAAACGGATTCCTGTAAACGCCATTGCCATTCCATACTTATTACACGTTTCGATTACTTGATCGTCACGAACGGAACCGCCTGGCTGTGCAACATATTTTACACCACTCTTATGAGCACGTTCAATATTATCTCCAAATGGGAAGAATGCATCGGATCCAAGTGCAACATCCTGCATCTGATCCAGCCATGCTCTCTTTTCCTCTTTTGTAAATACTTCTGGTTTTACTTTAAATATTTTTTCCCATGCACCATCTGCCAATACATCCATATATTCCTCGCCAATATAAACATCAATTGCATTGTCACGATCCGCACGTTTAATCTTATCTACAAATTGTAAATTCAAAACCTTTGGGCTTTGGCGAAGGAACCAATTGTCTGCCTTTTGACCAGCCAAACGTGTACAATGAACTCTGGACTGCTGACCTGCACCGATTCCAATTGCCTGTCCTCCCTTTGCATAACAAACCGAATTGGATTGTGTATATTTTAATGTAATCAAAGAAATAATTAAATCAATCTTTGCTTCATCTGGAATTTCTTTATTATCTGTAACTACATTTGTTAATAACTCTCGATTGATTGCCAGCTCATTTCTGCCCTGTTCAAATGTAATACCAAATACTTGTTTATGCTCAATTGGGTCTGGACGATATTCTGGATCAATCTGTAATACATTATAATTTCCATTTTTCTTGGACTTTAAAATCTCCAAAGCTTCTTCTGTATATCCTGGAGCAATTACTCCGTCCGATACTTCTCTTTTAATTAATCGTGCCGTATCCGTATCACATACATCGGATAAAGAAATAAAATCTCCAAATGAAGACATACGATCTGCGCCTCTTGCTCTTGCATAGGCACATGCAAGTGGAGATAATTCTCCCATATCATCCACCCAATAGATTTTTGCCAGCGTTTCTGTTAATGGAAGTCCTACCGCCGCGCCTGCTGGAGAAACATGCTTAAAAGAAGTAGCTGCTGGAAGTCCAGTTGCTTCTTTCAACTCTTTTACTAACTGCCATCCATTAAATGCATCTAAAAAATTAATATAACCTGGTTTTCCGCAAAGAACCTGAATTGGCAATTCACTTCCATCCTGCATATAAATTTTAGATGGCTTTTGGTTTGGGTTACATCCATACTTTAATTCCAGTTCCTTCATTGAATTTATCCTCCTGTTTTTTATTGATTCTTATTCACAATTCTTGTCTCGTATTCTCCTGTTTCAATATCAATAAAGCGAACAAATAATGATACTTTATTGTCTTCATTTAAGCTATTCCATATCTTATTTGTAAATGTATCAATATCTCCAGAAATACTTACTAATTTTGGTTCCCCTTCAAAACTTGGAAGTGGATTTCCATCTCCTTGATACGTATGAATAAAACGTCCTTCTCCTGCCAAACAGTTTTCATATGCAAAAGTATAACGATTGCAAGCTTCTGGATTACCGTTTGCACTCTTCAAAATAGACATTGCATAGTTATAAGTACCATTCTCAATATGCATAATACCAGAAATTCTAGGAGTATAGTTTGGAGCATCTGGTTCAAATTCTCGGCTGCGTAGCGACTGTTCAAATGTCATTTGCTTGTCCATGCCTTCATAAATTGTATCGGTTTGATCTCCATTAGTTACGATTGTCTTATTGCCAAGTACACGAACTGGTGCATAGATAATTAAACTTGGGTCTGTTAACTTGGACGGATCAAATGCCTGTGTGCGGATTCCTTTTCCATCTTCTACAAATACACGGTTACGGCTGTTTTCACTTCTTCCCATAATAAAATATGCTGTTACTGCTTTTTTTCCATCTTCAGACTTTCCAATCACAATTCCTCTTCCAGGATATGCATTACTCTGTAATTCCTTTTCTAATGATAACATCTCCATACATCATTCTCCTCTCATTTGAATCGTTTTGCATTAAAATACAGAAAAAGCCCACGCAATCTAAGCACTTCTATGCCCAGACGGTCGGCCTCCAACACCTTATACTCCCTGTGATCTCTTCCACTTCCGTCAGTCGTATAATTAATTTAACCATAACATCAATATTCCCAAAAGTCAATCACTTTATGTAAAAAGAAACAAAGCAGGGGATATTACATCCCCTGCCCATTATGTTTTATTTTTTAATTAAACGAATTTCGATTGCTTCCAGTCTCAGGTTCTTACCTGTTGTACCAGATACTGCATCGTCTTTCACCCAATTCTGCCATCCTTCGTTTTGTACATGCGTACGATATTCTACGCTGTATTTCTGAGCTAATTCTCCTGTCAGGCGAATCTTGATTGCTTCCAATCTCAGGCTCTTGCCCTTTGTTCCAGACATTGCATCATCGGATACATAATCCTGCCAGCCTTCATTCTGTACATGAGTAGCATATTCTACGCCACCGTCCAATCCATCTCCATTTACTTTGATCTGGATTGCTTCTAATCTCAGGCTTCTGTTCTTTGTTCCAGACATTTCTCCGCCTGCTACATAATCTTGCCAACCATCGTTCTGTACGTGAGTACGATAGCTAATCGTTGGATTTGCTTCTTTTTGATTGGTCAAATAAGCATTATCGGTACTTCCTGGAGCTGCGCCACCTTTTTCTACCAAACGGATTTCAATTGCTTCTAATCTCTTGGATAATCCAGCACTTCCTGATTTACCATCATTTACTGCCCATCCAAGCCATCCCTTATCTTGGATATGGGTACGATAATAGATATCATATTTCTCTGCAACTTCTCCTGTCAGACGAACTTGGATTGCTTCCAGTCTCAGACCCTTACCCTTTGTTCCAGACATTACACCGTTTGCTACATAATCTTGCCAGCCTTCATTCTGTACATGCGTACGGTATTCAACTCCGCCATCCATTGTATTGTTGTCCAAATAGATTTCAATACCTTCTAATCGTAAACCTCTGCCACTTGTTCCTGACAATTCTCCATTGGATACAAAGTCTTGCCATCCATCATTTTGTACATGTGTACGATAGGTAACTGCTAATGGTTCTTCTACTGGTGCTGTTAAGTCACTCTTTGGTCCATCATAACCATTTACAGTGATTTCATAAATTCTGGCAGCAGTATCAGAGCCTTGGGTTGGTTTCACAACTGTAAGTTTTACATATCTTGCCTCTACTGGCTTAAATGCATCAGTTGTTTCTCCAGCTCTATTCTTTGTCACATGAGTCAAATCTGTAAAGTTTTCTCCATCATTACTTACAGAAATGATGTATTCCATTGTATTCATGTCAGCACCTTCTCCGCCGCCCTCTGCGTGAGTAATGCTAACTTCACTAACTGTTTTTGTTTCTCCTAAATCAATCGTAATCCAGTGAGGTGCTTTTCCTGTTGCACACCACTTCTTGCTCTTATCTCCATCTACCGCAAACTGTGGTGCTTCTGCATCACTTACATAGGCATCCGCTTCTGTAGCTTTATTTAAGGACAGATTTGTCAATCCTTCACTTACCTTATCTGTAACGATGATCATACCTGTCTGCATTGCAATTGTTCCACCAATATCGTTGATTGCACTTAAGGAAGCACTGTAAACACCTGGCTTATCATAAGTTACAGTAACTGTATTGTCTGTACTTGTTTCAATACTTGCACCTGGAAGCTTCCATTCTACAGATTGTGTATTCTTAGAAGATGTACTTGTAAATGTTACGGACTCTCCAACACTAATCAATGTTTTAGATGCAGTAAAGCTAGCTTCTGGTCTTGTTAATTTTGGCCACTGCATTGTCGTTGTTGCAGAAGTTCCTGCATTGCCCAATGCATCATATGGAATTACTTCAAAATCAACCGATGCTTCACTGTTACGACGTTCAAATGCATTTAAGAAAATATTCGGTACATTTGTGATTCCATAGAACATCTTTGTTCCATCTGCATTTACACGATATACTTCATAATACTCTGCATTTTCATCACCAGTCCAGCTCATACGAATACCAGCACACATTTCATCTTCATCATATTTACTGTCTTCGATTACAATATCTTTCGCAGTTGTTGCTTTTGCAACAGAATCTGTATTTGCCATTGTTAAGTTTCCGATATTTACCTTTACATCGGCTGCCGCTGCTGGAGAAGATAATTCATATCCGATGGATGTTACGGTCTTTCCTGCTAAACCAGAAATATCATAGGAAACCGTTGTCCAGTCTGCACCAATTGCCTTATCTGCTGCAACGACTTGTTTTGTACCATCAGAAAATTCCAGTACAAGATTTAAATTAGCATTGCCATTAGAAGTCTTTGCAGTTGTTGTACAAGTCAAACCTTCTTCTAATGCTAATTCGGAACTATATAACTTAATTTCAGATTTCTTACCAGCTTCTAATGATCCAGTAAACTTAATGGAGTTACCGCCATAATAAGCATCATCGTAATCAATATTACCAGTTAATGTATTAGAACCTTCATTTGTAATTAACCAGCGGTAAGTTGGCATAATATCCTGTACACTACGGTTGTTCCAATCCAGTTCGGAAATCTTCTGACCATTCTTAAAGAAGTTCTCACCATTACCAATATTAAAGTTTGTAATTAATGGAAGGGTAGTAACAGCTGTTCTTTCTACAACATAGGTAGAAACACCTCTCCAAGCTTGTACTTCGTTATTTACTCCACTGTTTTCTGGTTTAATACTCTGTGATGGGTCTGCTGCTTCATTAACCCAGAGTATACTTTCATTCTTTTCATAATCTTCTTTTGTCTGAGCGCTAAAGTAAGTCCAGCTTGGGCAATACAGACCAAGAGAAACATTTGTACTTCCATCTTCTCTCTCTAATAATCCCCAACGAGCATCTGTATTATATCCATTTGCCTGAACATCAATACCTGCATAAATATCATAAGGATCAATTCCAAGTTTTTCTGCATTTTCTCTGGAAACTCTTAAAAGATCATTATTCGCATTATAACTAAATCCCCATCTGAAATCCAGGAACATTTCATCCGCAAGACGATTTCCTTCTTCATCAATCATAAAGACTGAGTTATTCTCATTTAAAGCTCCCTGCCATGCCATTTCTCCATCCTTGGTCATGGAATCATACCAGAAAATCTCTAAATCAGGAGCTTTTTCTTTTAATTGTTTAATCAATTCCTGCATCAGATCTGCATGTTCTTTTTTCAGTTCATTACCATCACTATCTCCCTGTGTTTCCTGATTAATGAACCATCCATCAAATCCATATGTACGTGCTACTTCCACTAATTTATCTACGATTGGGAAGTTGCCATTTTCATCTTTTTGCAAGAATGTATCCAGCCATTCAACCTTTCCGCCATGTTCCATCTGAGGGAAGAATACTGTACCTAAAACTGGAACACCATTTGTATGAGCTGCATCTGTTACATCTGGAGATGGTGTAACGATTAAACCTTCACCAGAAGAACCGCCCCAGTATACCAATGTATCCACATACTGCCAATAACTAAAGGTATGTGCGCCAAATGTATTATTGATTCCATGTGGCAAGTTACCACTTGTACTTCCATTCATAATGGAAATTGCAAGCATCTTCGTATCATTGTTCTGTGTTTCATTTACTGTTTTTAACTTTGAGTTATCCACACGTTTTGCGAGAGGAACCGTAGATACATTGTACTTTAGATCTGGATCTTCTGCTGCATTCCAATTTAATAAGTCTTCTGGGAACCAGTAAGAAGCTTCTGGATGGTTGTCCATCTTCATATCTACGCCTGCCTCTGGAGTTACTGCATATTCCCCTGAATTCTGTGCAGCGACCTGTACAGTAGAAGAAATTGCTGGCTGTGCATAGGCGCCAATACTAGCAGTCATAGTGAACGCCATAAATACAGCAAGCAATGCTCTTCTTTTTCTTGCATTTTTTCCTTTCATACTTCTTCTCATCCTTTCTTTCTTGCAAGGCACTTGTTTTAAAACTTTTAAAGCCTTGTGTATTTCATATTTTTAGTTTATCACAAACCTTCTGCTGTTTGATAGTGGAATTATAATAGAATCACTGTAAAAATCATAGTTTTTTGTGTATTTTTTACATTCATAACCTTGATATATCAATTTATCGAATATATTTTCTGTATTATTTCTACAATTTTTCATTCTTATCAATCTTAGTCTTTGATAAATTATTGACTATAAGATTAATCGACAGTCCTTTTTATTGTTCTATTCTTCCAAAAAGCTATTTTATCTACAAAATTATAGTTTTATTTCTTTTTATTAATTTCATAATGAAACATATATTGCTGTAAAATCCCTGCATATTCTCTATAATATTCCAAATCAAAACCATTCGGATATTCCCTATTTAATACTTGTTGAATATGAGTGTCAATTGGAAATGCTTCTATATGATGTAACGCAAATAGACAAATACAATCTGCCACCTTATTTCCGACTCCATAGAGCTTTAATAATTCTTTTTTTGCATCAGTATGATTCATTGTATAAAGTTCTGACAGGCAAATTTCATTATGCATCACACTCCACGCAGTTTTCTTTATATAACGGCTTCGATACCCTAAATTACATGCCTTTAATTCCTCTTCTGTCGCATTCGCAAGCGCCTCTGGGGTTGGAAAATCATAATATTGTTTTCCCTCATCCGTCTGCTTCTCCTGTCCATATCGCTCACAAATGAGCTGAATACATTTCCGAATTCTTGGAATATTATTTTGCTGTGAAACAATAAATGTTATAATCGTCTCCCATAAATCCTGACGCAAAATCCGAATTCCTCTTCCCAACTTTGCAGCTTCTCTTAAGTAACTATCCTCTTTTTTAATGCAATGGATCATTCTTTCATAATCTGTTTTTAAATCAAAATAATTCACCCATATCGAATCAAATTCTTGTTCACTACATGAAAAGGAAAACGCTTCTCCATTTTGTTCGATCTCCAAATAATATCCCATTGCAATTAACCCATACTTATTTGGTTTCAATTCATTCATTCGAAAACATTGCCCAGAGTAACAAATTTGTTTTAAATCCATACATGGAATTCGCATTTTTATCATAATTTTCTATTCTCCTGTTTCTTTCTTATTTTTTTGTGGTCAGTACCTTGGAAATATGTTATAATTGGTGTAAATAATATGTACAACCATTATACAACTGAGAGGAGTCTACTAGATGATGAAAAAAAATTTACTGGTAGGTCAGTCTGGCGGTCCTACGGCAGCAATCAATGCTACATTAGCAGGAGTATTATCTCAAGCTCAAATTAGTGAACAAATTGATATCGTTTACGGTGCTTTCAACGGAATTGAAGGAGTCATGCAGGAAACATTTGTCAACTTAACAGAAAAAATTCCTAATACAGATGCCATTCATTTACTCCGTCAAACCCCTTCCGCTGCCTTAGGTTCTTGTCGTTATAAACTAAAAGACTATAACGTTTGCAAAGAAGAATATCAAAAAATTCTAGATGTTTTTCGCAAATATAATATCGGATACTTTGTTTATATCGGCGGAAATGACTCTATGGACACCGTTATGAAACTAAGTCAATATTTCAAACAAGAAGGAATTTCCGATATCTTTATTATGGGAGCTCCGAAAACCATCGACAACGATTTAATGGGAACCGATCATTGCCCTGGATTTGGATCTGCCGCAAAATATATTGCCACTACCTTTGCAGAACTTGTCTGCGATACCAACGCCTATATGCAAAAAAGTGTTACAGTAGTGGAAGTTATGGGACGTAATGCAGGATGGCTAACTGCATCTTCTGCTCTTGCAAGACTTTCTGGAGGAAAAGGACCTGATCTGATCTATCTTTGTGAACGTCCATTTTCTTGTGAACAGTTTTTAGTCGATGTACGGAATAAATTAGAAAAGCAGTCCTCGGTTCTTATTGCAGTAAGTGAAGGAATTCATGATGAAAACGGAGTCTATATTTCAGAACAAACACAATCTGGTCAAGTCGATAACTTTGGCCATAAATATATCGCAGGAGCTGCTCGTTCCTTAGAGGAAATGATTCGCAATGAGATTGGCTGCAAAGTACGCTCCATTGAATTAAATCTCATGCAGCGTGCAGCGGGACATATTGCTAGCCAAACTGATTTAGAAGAATCTTATATGCTTGGTTCCAAAGCAGTCACCGCCATGTTGGAAGGTAAAACAGGAGAAATGAGTGCCATTCGCCGTCTTCCAACCAACGATTATAAAATCGAAACATTCTCCATCCCAATTGAACAAATTGCAAATCATGAAAAAAAGATTCCTCTTTCATGGATTAACGAAGCAGGCAATGATGTTACACCAGAATTAATGAATTATCTTACTCCTTTAATTCAAGGTGAAGTAAATGTTCGTTATCAAAACGGCATTCCAATGCATATAACGCTGAAATAACAACATCCCAACCTTGCCAGGCATTTTGGTCATCTTAACTGACATAATACTATATGACAATAATAACCGATATGCGGCGCCAGATGAGAATGCGATGATTCCCTTTTAGCGCCGCATATCATATAAATGGATTCGTTTCATGAAATGCCACCATACTCTTCTAGTATTCTTTCTTTATCTCTTCTTCTTTAATTCCATATGACTTTAAAAACAATTCTAGATCCTTATCGGTACGAATACAGAGCAAATCTTCAAACTTTCCTGTAGCAATATCCTTAAAACCAGCAACTTTTTCTCCCGTGCAAATACTGCTTCGGATCACAGGAATTTTCTTTGTCCGATCATAGCTCCCTGTTATTTCTTGCTTCTTTTTATGAAAAAACATCAACCATTACCTCCCATTTCACCATCATTTTCTTATTTTTTATCTAGGACAAATAAATTTACCCCGTCTCATTGGTTTATATTATACTCTAACCCGAATCATTTAGCAAGAAATTAGAAAATTGCATATTCCGAACAGCATTTTTTATATAACAAAATACGAGTCATCTCAAAAGACAACTCGTATTCTCTGCATTTTAATATTTCAAACTTCATCCACTTATGGCAGATTCTAAAAGCAAGAAAACATTCAATTATTCAGCAAATATCTCATAGGTTGAAGAAGAACCTCTAATTTCTCTTCCAATTCATACAAATAATATTCAAATTCATCAATAGTTTGACCTTCCGACGAAAATACCTCCACATAGGTTTGGCATAAATCGGATAAATCTTCCAAAAAAGATACCTGATCGCTTGTTAACTTAGTCTCATCAGATAGAATAAGTAAAACCGCTCCACAATCCATCCAAACACTTGGGGAAATGGAAATCATACCTGGATCTTTCTCCTTATATATATTTTGGAGCTTTTGTCTCAGCATATCTGTTTCCTGAAAACGATGCCCTATTCCCTTCAGTAATTCCCCATTATTTGTATTTATTTCTACATTGTTTTTTATTTGAACCATGCTTCCTAATATCACATCTTTTAGACTTTGTGCCGCATATCTTCTATATTGATCACCTCTGATATCCCAAGCACATTTCCATACAGCAATTATGGTTATAGTAAACACAATTCCAACTAAAACAAACCATTTCCATCTCTTCATAACTCACCTAATCATTTTTTATAAATTAATTTTACAACACTTTGTTCATTGTAAGGATGTTTCCCGTCTACATCGCTATTCTCTCCTTTTTCTATTACTTTTGTGCTATTAATTTATCATATTCTCTCATAAAATTCAACTAATTTATAATAATTGAAACTTTGAATTACTTCTTTTCTTAATTTTTGTTCCTTTTGTTTACTTATTTCCCGACAGTTCCTTTAAACACTTTACGCACAAAGACTCTTACCATTAATAATAACTGGCAAGAGTCTTTGATGCCTTATACCCATTTCAGAGGCTAAGGTTTTCAGGTTAGAGTTTTTCTATATTAATTTTCTTGTTGGCTTATTTTTTGTGTTGTAAGAACGGTTTTCTTCTCTCTATGTGTAAGCAGAATGCCTGCTACGAGCGCTGTAAATGGAGCGACTGTTACAAGCCCAAAACTTCCCACTACGGTATCCAATACTTCAGCCGCTACGTATTTATAATTTAAAATATGGTCGATCGGTGTACCCTGAGCCATAAATACCATTAAAAGCGTAATATATCCGCCTGAATAGGCGAGTAATAATGTAGTTGTCATCGTTCCCATCGCTGCACGTCCTACATTCATACCCGATTTGGCTGCTTCTTTCCATGTAATATCTGGTTTCTTTTCTACAACTTCATGAATTGCCGATGTAATATCCACAGAAAGATCAATCATTGCTCCAGATGCTCCGATAAAAATACTACTCATAAAGATAGATGTTAAATCTAAATGCTGAAATCCACTATAAAGCAAGGATTCCGAGTCTGGCATAACCGCTCCATTGATCTTAAACAAATCTGTAAAAAGCATTCCAAGTATACAAGTAGTAAAAATTCCAAGTAAGGAACCTAAAATCGCTGTAATTGTTCTTCTATCAAACCCATAAACGAAATAGATAATAACAGCTGTAATAAATGTTGTAATTAAAATCCCTGTCCAAACTGGAGAATATCCATTTAAATAACAAGGTACTAATATTTTCCATATCGTAAGAATCGTAATAGCAAATGAAAAAATCGCTAGAAATCCATTTTTTCCTGCAACAACAATTAGCAGCACTGCAAATGCCAGCAGCAGAATCACTTCTTTATCCAGGCGATAATGATCCGACATAACGATTGATGTGATTTGATCTCCTTCATGACTGATTGTTACAAGTGCTTTATCTCCCTCTTTATAAATCTTATCTTTTTCTAACGATCCACTTAGGAAATTGACTCCTGTAACTTCCTGCCCTTTAAATAATCCATCTTGAATCACCATTGTACAAGATTGTTCGCCTGACTGGATTAATCCTGAAGATTTAATGGCTGTATTATTGACTTGAATCACTTCTCCGATTGCTCGTTCCGTACCTTGATAAATTAAGGCATCCTCATAGCCCGTTGGAATTGCTATGAGGATACCAATTAACAAGATGCCAATTAGCATGGTTAAGAGCATGGATTTCTGCTTTTGAAAAAATACACGCTGCTTCATCTTATTCTTAATTCACTCCCGTTAATTCTGCCATTTTTTCATAAATTTCTGTATTATCGTAATAACCTTCAAACTGTTCCTGCCCTACACCTTGTACGAATACTCCAACTGGCAAACCAGTATGTGCATAAGAACCGAAGTTAATTCCACTCTTATTATTTAAAATATGTGTAATTGTAACGGTTAATGGTTCATAACTTCCATATTTCACATATTCATCTTGAGCAAACTCTTCTTCCTCTCCTGTTCGAGTCATAGTTGTATCATAGGCAGCCTTTAACTGATCATATTCATATTGAGTCATTACAAGACTTCCATCATTGTCGGATTCTGGATGTTGATCCGCACTATCCTTTTGAGCAGTTGTAGCAGCTCCTTCTACTTCTGGAGCTTTCAGTCCAAATAGTTCTGTTACATCTTTCATTACTGTCTCAAAATCAGTTTTATTCTGCTTATAATTTGCTACATAATCAGAATCAAACTTTGCAAAAGAAATTTTTTGGTTATTAAAGTTTGTAAGGAAGGTATCATAGTCTGTTCCAGCATAACCAATCGTTAAACCACCTGTTTCGTGATCACCTGTTACAATAATCAATGTTTCATCTGGATTTTCTTCATAAAACTTCACTGCTTCCTGTACTGCATTATCCAAAGCAACCGTATCTGTAATCGTAGATGTAGCATCATTTGCATGACATGCCCAGTCAATTTTACCACCTTCTACCATCATAAAGAAGCCTTCTTCATTGTCCAATACTTCAATTCCCTTTTTTACATAATCTGCCAATGCCCATTGTCCATCCTGAAGATCAATCTGATAGGACATAGAATCACCGTCAGCCAGATGTTCATCAATAACAATTGCCTTTCCATCTTCTGCTGTTAAACTTTCTGCTTCTGCCTGTGTTCTTACTACTTTATATCCAGCTTCCTCTGCAACTGTATATAAGTCCTTCTGACTTTCATCTTCCCCAGTTGGACTTAACAATGCTCCTCCAGCAAAATAATCAAATCCACTTTCCACTAATTCCTGTCCAATTTCATAATAGCTGTTTCTGGAAGCTTGATGTGCATAGAAAGCTGCTGGTGTCGCATGATTCAAATTAACACTGGAAATAATTCCAATCTTATAATCTTTCTGCGCTTTTAACTTCTCTGCAATTGTTTCATATTCTTGTGTAAAGTCCTCACTTACATTAATACTTCCACTCCAGGTTTTATTTCCTGTTGCAATCGAAGTTGCCGTAGAAGCAGAGTCTGGTGCAAAGGAAGTACTGTCATACGTCTGTGCAGAACCAGCCACAGGAAAATTCATCATCGTCAGATTATTTTTGCTAGAAAGAATGGTCTTCTCCTCATCTTCTACCGTTACTGTTTCAGCATTACCTTCTGCCGCATTTGCACTCAGAAAGTAATTGGTAAGCTGTACTTGAGGATAACTCATACCATCTCCAATAAATAAAAAGACATATTTTGGAGTCCCTACTGCCTGTGTGGATGCTTCTGCATTTGCCCCATCTGTACTCTCTGTTGTTTCACCTGTTGTCGAAGCAGCTGTCGTGTTCTGTGCACCCTCCCCATTTCCACATCCAGCCAATATTCCTGTCATCATCGTTGCTGTCATTAACAATGCCAGTGCTCTTTTCCTCATAATTTCCTCCTAAAATTTCTCTTTCTTTCAATCATTTTTCCCAGCAAAGTAATTATTTTTATTCTCTTCACTGAATCCTCCATGATGCAGGTTGAAGCCTTCCCAATCTTCTAAATATAAGTATTGCTTTCTGTCTCTCTATTTATGCCAGATATCTATGTAATCCTAATGAGAAAAAGAAGACTTCATTCCTACTCGAAACTAAGTATAAAAAAAAGAGCACTTCTCTTCTATCAAATTTTCATCAAATTTATGTAAAATCTATGTAGATTTTTTTACCTTCACAGAAAAATACGAACCATCCTAAAAGACAGTTCGTATTTTCTATTATTATAGTATTTCTTCTATACCGCTACTCATCCCATTTCAAAAATAACCCAATAATACATACGATAACTCCAATAGGGAAACCATATCCTCCTACTACCAGAGCTATACCTCCTATCATAAGATACAAGCACACCAGACATATTAATAAACCTATCGCAAATACTTTCATCTTTATAAACTTCCCCTTTCCAAAATACTTCCCATGCTTCCTTTCACTTCTATTTTATACTATATTTTTCTATTTCATCTATAAAATATTCATGATATTCCTATGGTTTTTAATGTATTTTACTTTCCATCCTTCACTATAAAGATGTTTCCCGTCTGCATCGTTATCTCCTCCTTTCCCCGTTACTTTTGTATTATTAATATACCATATTCTCTTACATTTTTCAATCGATTCGTAATAATTGGAACCTAATTCGTAATAA
>DVHN01000008.1 GCA_018712075.1 Candidatus Fimimorpha faecalis | reverse complement strand
TCCGTAACTACGCCATCTCGACCATTGTATAAGAAGAGGACGGTAAGCGTTCCTGTTTTCTTTGTAACCGTTCCATAGGTGTCATACACATACGTATCGGTAACAATTTCACTTAAATCGTAGTGATAACTGTAGTATCCACTCGGAAACAGTTACTCCAGTTTTACTTCCTGACCTATCTATAATATTTCAGAGATTTCTTTTCCACTTTGCAACCCTATAGTATTACTTATATTTGATTATATGCCACTTCTCCATATAACCTTTCCATATTTTGTTTAGGATTATCTATTTCTGCAATTTTCCGTATGTAACCTTACTTCCATGGTAGAATTCAATGATTTCATTTTCATTGAGTGACAGTAACCAAGTGTTAAATGAAACAGCTAAGACATCATATATATTATTTAATATTGTAAATAAATCACAGATTATAGCTGGTGTATTTTGCATATCCCATAAAATGTAATACTTATTCTTCAAATTAAGTGTTTGATATAAATATGGCATTCCTTCTGTGTTTATAATTCCGTTAAATTTACTCCAGTCGATACTGCCATAGAAAGTTACTGGAAAACTTTCCACTAATCTATTAAAAATTTCTTCTGTACTTTCTAAAGAAAGTATTTCAAAATTATTGAAACAATCAATACATTCTTGAAATAATGTATTATTCTTCCAATTTTCATCGCTCAACCTTCTTTTATTTTTTTCTTTTAGTAAATGATATCGTTTTTTTTGTTCTTCATCCATATCTATAAAATATCTCCTTGTCTTTGTTATATTTTTATATATGACCTTAATGATAAAATCCACTATTTACATTGATAAGTTATCAAATTTCTCAACGGAAAATCTGTAAAAAAATCACTTAAACCTGATAACCTAGGATAAAATAACTAAGTAAATAATCTTTAAGTAAGTGTCTATATTATATACTAATTCTATTTAACTCCATAAGTCAATTATCTCTGTATATTCATCATAAGATATTTTCATTACCTGATTTATCAATTTATTCGTATAGCCGATAAACAATAAAGTCATTTACTGTATTTTTACTATATCGTTCTAATGCTTGTATATCCTTGTCAGTCGGAAATATCCACATACATATATTTTTACTCTTACTTATATCTACTTCATCTATCTCATTACATGATAAAACTGTTTCCGATCCAATACTACAAAAAATTAAATACTTTTTATTTAAAAATTGCGTTAATTTTTTCAACAGTAAATCATATATGTAAAGATTCGTATTCGTAATATAACTACTATCTAACTCCTTTATTTCTTTTGTAGATATCCAAAACTCTATATTAAAATTATCTTGATCCGTTACAGAAAAACTAATCCCAAATTGATGTATAGAATTAATTTTTCCTTCTATTATAACTATCTTTCCCTCCGAGATTAATTTTTGGATTTGATTGAATTCATTCTTTCTAATAATCCGTTCATTTTCATATTGCCAATTATCTATAACTTCTATTTTTTCTATATCACAAGAAAATCGAGTGGAATTTATATTATTTATGACTTCACAAAGAGATACTCTTTTTTTATATAATAAACTAACTTCAAAAACAGCTGACATAATGTCCTCCTATTCTTAGCATCTTAATTATATATTTTCATTTATCATACATTTTGATGAGCCACAACAGAAACGTAACTCATCAAAATGTATCCAGTAACCATTCTATTTTAATCAGATATTAGATATTTATAGAAATTGCTCCCTAATCGTTAAATTTTTGATCTAACTTTTTAGGGAGCGGTTTAACTGATTCTTGATGCAAATCCTATTCACTTTTTAAAGTAATCTTATGAACTAGTAGTTTATTGTACTTGAAAAAATGAATTGGTTTAACACTCTGCTGACTCCTTTATAGAATCATAATTGATACTTGAAATTGCAGTACCTGTAATGAATTCCGCAACGTAAGTATTAAAATCAGTAAAGTCATGAAAATCCTCTTTCTGATAAATTTTTCTTACATTCTTCAATGCTCGGCAAAACATTTTTTTACTTTTCTCTTTATCTGAGTCTTGCAATAATATTCCCAATGACTCATATGGATATACATATTGATCACATAATTGAATCGACTTTTCCAGATTAATTTTTTCCTTTTCAAAATCTCTTTCTGTAAAATAATATAAAGATAAAAGATAATGCAGGATTGATTTTTTTTCGTCACAGTCACAGGTAGCAATTGCTTTCTCTAATCGTTTGGCTAAAGCTTCTGTTATAATCAAGTAATGCCAACGAATCTCTGTTTCTAAAATTAAAGCGTCCAAATAATTCGGAGATAATTGATAAATTTGCTCGATACACTTTAATGCACTTTCATAGTCATCAAATGGAAATTGTAATTCTATAAGGGTAAGCTTTAGCCACAAATCTATATTTGTACTATCTTGTTCTAATTGTTGTTTTACAATCCATTCTGCTGTTTCCACATCATCATCTTTAATTGCCTGTAATAAATCCATTCCTACCTCCTAAATTTAATAATAGATTGTATTTCCCATATCCCTTCCAGACCATCCTTTAAACATATCAAAGCTTGTGATGATTCCTTGTTTAACAAATACTTTTAATTCTACTTTTTTACCATTCATATATGCTTTTATTTGAGTTGGTCCTTCCTTAATCATCCCTTTTTGATCCATTTCTTTTATAATATTAAGGCCATTGTTCCAAATATCATCTCGATCTTTCCCTAGTTCCATGATTCCACCTTTTCTGTGATTACTAGAGAATACATGATCTTCATATCTCTTTCTCAGTATATTTTTATCAGTATTATCAAATATCCCAGCTTTAAAAAGGCCTTGTATTGTTGATTTATTAGCTAACTCTTTCCCTGACTTGTTGAGGAACTTAACACTTCCTCCATCTGCTAAAGCCAGTTCCAGTCCTTCTTTCTTTGCAAATCCCAGTATATCATCTGCCCATTTGGCTACGTCATCTCCATACTTTGCAAAGATTTCTGCTGCCTGACTTCCAACCTTACTTCCTGCATTGTGGAGAAGTTTTCCTGCCCCTGCTGCATCTCCTATGATTGGCAGAAATGCGGTTGCAGAGAATCCTGCATTCACTAA
>DVHN01000122.1 GCA_018712075.1 Candidatus Fimimorpha faecalis | reverse complement strand
ATATGATGAAATATATATAAGTATATGTTAATATATATTTAAGTTAAAAAACTTAAAATAAAAGCAATATAAAAGTTAAAAAACTTGACCTTCTTATTTTTTATCTAAAAATAATAAAGGGATGATTTGTTATTTAAGATTAATTTTATGAGGGAAACGATTCAGAGGGATCGGAATTTCATGAAAATGAAATAGTTGAGATTCCAATGAGGATAACAAAGAATAAATGAAAATGGAGGAATTAAAATGAGCGAATTTAAGTTAATTAGTCCAGCAGTACCAAATGTACCATGGCAGGAGAAACCAGAAGTAATCCAGGGAGCCCCAATTTGGCGTTATAGTGAAAATCCAATTATTGGACGTAATCCAGTAGAAGGTGTGGCACGTATTTTTAATAGCGCAGTAATTCCTTACGAAGGTGCATTTATTGGCGTATTTCGTGGAGAACAGATCAATGGAATTCCTTATATTTATATTGGACATAGTAAAGATGGTATTCATTGGGATTTTGATAAAGATAAAATTAATTTTGTAGATGAGGATGGAAATTCTTTTATGCCAGTTTATGCGTACGATCCACGTCTCGTAAAAGTAGAAGATACGTATTATATTATATGGTGTCAAGACTTTTATGGAGCTGCAATTGGAGTGGCAAAGACTACTGATTTCAAAACATTTGTCAGAGTGGAAAATCCATTTTTACCATTTAACCGAAACGCAGTATTATTCCCAAGAAAAATAAATGGTAAATTTGTTATGCTTTCTAGACCAAGTGATAGCGGACATACTCCATTTGGAGATATCTTTTTATCTGAGAGTCCAGATATGGTCTATTGGGGAAAACATCGCCATGTAATGGGTAAGAGCAGTGAATGGTGGGAAAATCTAAAAATTGGAGGCGGAGCCGCTCCAATTGAAACAAGTGAAGGATGGCTTTTGATTTATCATGGAGTAACTGGAACTTGTAATGGATATGTTTATAGTTTAGGTGGAGCAATTTTGGATATTGAAAATCCTTCCATTGTAAAGTATCGTTGTGAAAACTTCTTATTAACCCCACAAGAATGGTATGAGGAACGTGGATTTGTACCAAATGTAACATTCCCATGTGCGACGATTCATGATAGCGAAACAAATAAAATGGCAATTTATTATGGAGCAGCGGATAGTTATGTTGGCTTAGCGTTTGCCTATGCAGATGAATTGGTAGACTATATTAAAACGCATAGTGCTGTAACAGAAAGCGACAGTGAAATAGGAAAGAGATAAGGGGAAGACATATGTTAAAGACGGAGATTCAAAATCATTTAGAAACAAAGTTGATTCCGTTTTGGAAGAACCTTTGTGACAAAGAACATGGCGGATTTTATGGATACATGGATTTTAATGGAACCATTGATAAAGAAGCGGTAAAAGGATGTATTTTGAATAGTCGTATTCTCTGGTTTTTTTCCAATGTAGCCAAAATGATACAAGATGATACATTAATCAACTATGCGGATCACGCCTATGAATTTATGAAATCGTTTTGTTTTGATTCGCAGTATGGTGGAATTTACTGGTCCGTTACGTTTGATGGAAAAGTAAAGGAAGATATAAAGCATACATATAATCAGGCTTTTGCAATTTATGCATTGGCTTCGTACTATGATGTTTCTGGAAAAAAAGAAGCTTTGGAGCAAGCATTTCAACTTTATGAGTTAATCGAAAAGAAATGTAAAGATGAAAAAGGTTATTTAGAAGCATTTAGCAGAGATTTTCAGCCAGTCAATAATGAAAAGTTATCCGAAAATGGTGTAATGGCAGAGAAAACAATGAATACACTTCTTCATGTCTTTGAAGCTTATACAGAATTATATCGAGTGAGTAGGGATGAGAGAGTAGAAAAAAATCTAAGATGGATGTTAGAAATTTTTGAAACAAAAGTTTATAATCCAAAGCTGCATCGGCAAGAAGTATTTTTTGACAAAGACTGGAACTCTTTGATTGATTTACATTCCTATGGACATGATATTGAAACTGCATGGCTGATAGATCGGGGATGCGAAATAGTGGGGGATGAGAATTTAACTGCCAGAATGGAAAAGATGACAAAAGATCTAACAGAATGCGTTTATAAAAAAGCTTATCATAATCATTCTGTTTGGAATGAGTGCGAAAAAGGAGTCGAGAATAAAAATAGAATATGGTGGGTACAGGCAGAAGCGATTGTTGGATTTTTAAATGGATATGAAAAAGAGCCTGACCGTACGGAGTATCGAGCTGCGGCAGAAGATATTTGGCAATATATTAAAGAAAATATCATTGATCCAAGGGAAAATTCGGAATGGTTTTGGTATACGGATGAAAATGGAAATCCTGCTCATAAACCGATTGTAGAACCTTGGAAATGTCCATACCATAACGGGCGTATGTGTTTAGAAGTGATCAGGAGGTTATAATATGCTGCATCAACAATATTTTGTAGAAAAAGAAAAATTACAGCGATTGATAGAAAGAAAAAATAGAAAAAGCGATTTTTATAATGGCATTTTTGATCGATATGAAGATCCTGTATTGACAAGAGAACATATTCCAGTAGAATGGAAGTACGACTTAAATCCAGAAACCAATCCATATTTTATGGAACGTTTGGGAGTAAATGCAGTTTTAAATGCGGGTGCAATTGAATTAGATGGAAAGTTTTACTTAGTTGCTCGTATTGAAGGAAATGATAGAAAATCCTTTTTCGGAGTAGCAGAAAGTGAAACAGGAATTGATGGATTCCATTTCTGGGATGAGCCAATCTTGTTGCCAGATACCTGTCCAGAAGAAACAAATGTTTACGATATGCGCCTTACCAAACATGAAGATGGATATATTTATGGAGTTTTTTGTTCCGAGAGTAAGGACATGTCGGTAAGTGATTTATCTGCTGCCGTTGCTGCGGCTGGAATTGTGCGTACGAAAGACTTAAAAACATGGGAACGGTTGGATAATTTAAAGACACTGCGTTCTCCTCAACAGAGAAATGTAGTGCTTCATCCAGAATTCATTAATGGAAAATATGCATTTTATACACGTCCAATGGATGATTTTATTGATACTGGAAGCGGTGGCGGAATTGGATTTGGTTTATGTGAAGATATTGAACATGCAGTTATTGATGAAGAGATTTTGACAAGTAAACGCCGTTATCATACAATTACGGAAGCGAAAAATGGAGCAGGTGCAGTTCCAATTAAAACAGAAAAAGGATGGATTCATATTGCTCATGGTGTTCGTAATACCGCAGCAGGATTACGGTATGTTATTTATGCATTTGCAACCGATTTAAATCATCCAGAAAAAGTCATTGCGGAACCATCTGGATTATTAATTGGACCGATGGGAGAAGAACGAGTTGGAGATGTATCCAATGTAGTATTTACAAATGGAGCGATTGCAAGAGAAAATGGAGAGGTATATATTTATTATGCATCCTCAGATACGAGAATGCATGTAGCTACTACAACAATTGATAAATTGATTGATTATGTATTCCAGACTCCATCCGATCCGCTTCGTTCGGTAGATTGTGTAAAACAGCGGATTGCATTGATCCGAAAGAATAAAGAATTTTTAAATCAATAGTACGACAATTATCGTATTCCAGCCAATTGTTCTAATTTATAAATCAAGGCTGACAATGAATATGGCCGTGCAGAAAAGGAGGAAAATTATGTTTCAGTCAGATAATCTATTGAGTAGAGTATTGACAAAGGTTTTTGATTTATGTTTGTTAAATATTTTATTTTTAATAACAAGTCTTCCAATTTTTACAATCGGGGTATCTTTGTCAGCCTTGTATACGGTAACGCTGGCGATGAGTAAAAATGAAGAAAGTCCAGTGTTCAAAATGTACTTTCGTATGTGGAAGCAAAACTTTAAAAAAGGGATGATTGCAGGATTAGTTCTCTTAGGTATAGTGGCATTATTAATTTTTGATATGTGGATTTGGTGGAATTCCCGAATCTCATATCGGATGTTTTTCATGATTGCCACGCTAGTGTTGCTCTCTCTCGTTATCATGGTTTCCAATTGGGTCTTCCCACTGACTGCAAAGTTTGAAAACTCCGTAAAAAATATGTTTAAAAATGCTATGATTTTTTCGATGAGATATGCAATTGTTAGTTTTTGTATGGGAATTGTAATGGTAGGATATATGGCATTGATTCTTAAGTACTTTGTTGTAGTATTACCATTGTTCTTTTTGTTTGGTGTTATACTTCTTGTATACCCATGGACATTATATGTAAACTTAAGATTTGAACGTTATTTGAATGAACAAAAGGAGAGAGAGTCGTGCTCAGAGAGGCATTGAAAAAAAGTTATCAAGCAGAAAAAGAAAAATTAAAAAAGATGAATCGATCGGAAAAAGTTTCCTATATCTGGATGTATTATAAAGTTCCTATTTTTGTGATTCTTATTGTGATAGCTGGAACGACGGGGATTTTATGGAATATTTTGCATAATCAAGAAACCGTTTATTCATTGGCAATTGTAAATGAAACAATGAATATGGAAAGAGATACCGAACTTTCAGAACAATTGGAACAGTATTTTGGATTGGATCAAAAAAAAGAAAAGATAGTTGTAGATTCTAATTATAATATTTCTTATCAATTTGATGATACAACGAATCAAGCAGTCCGACTAGATGGAAAACAGTCATCCGATTATAGTACTTATGAAAAATTTTTCTTGAATTTAGCTTATGATGAAATTGATGCAACCGTTATGCCTGAAGGATTTTTGCAATATTGTAATGAGTTGGAAATTTGTTTTGAAGATTTAAGAAATACATTATCAGAAGAAACATTACAGCGATACCAAGAACGATTTTGTTACCAGACGAATGAGAATGGGGAACGATATCCATGCGGAATTTATATGGATGGAACAGTATTTGATGCGGCTTGGTTTGCAAAGGATCAATCAAAAGAAGTGATAGAGTCTTATGGAAAACAGGTGCTTGTATTTACTGAAAATATGGATACAAGTCAAAAGAATGAATTATTAGTCCAATATGTATTGGAAGCATTAATGGCTGCATAATAAAAAGCTTAGGAGAATGATAACGAAATAAGTGCACAAATGAGGATTGAGCTATCTCTAAAAAATATAGAGATAGCTTTTGTTTTTTTCTTTTCATAATCGTACAAAATAACGGAAAAAGGAACTCTTTTTTATACAATGACTGGCGTTTCGGTGATTGACCACGGATAGGATTGATGTTAAAATTAAACAGAATTAAATTAGATTAAGTAAAAAACTGCGTTTTTAAAGCAGTCATTAAAAGAGGATTTGATTATGGGGCAAAGGAAAAATGTGAAATTAGGTGATATCGCACAAGCGTTAAATGTCAGCATAGTAACTGTTTCAAATGCTTTAAAAGGAAAAAAGGGAGTAGGAGAAGAACTTCGTTCAGAAATCATGAAGAAGGCACAGGAACTGGGATATCAAATGCCAGAACGTGTAATTCAAAAAGAATATGAATCGTATCAAATTGGAGTTGTAATTGCAGAACGATATGTAAAAGAGTTTCCTTCTTTTTATATGGATATTTATAAGAGAGTGGCGCAGGAGGCAACGAAAAAAGGGTGTTTGACTGTTCTGGAAGTAGTGAGTGAAGAAAAGGAGAGAATTTTACAAAACTTTTCTATTTTTTCAGGTATACCGCTGCGAGGGGGAATTATTATTGGTGAAATGAATCCGGAATACGTGAAAAAGATGAAGAGTGAGAGTAAATATCCAATTGTCTGTGTAGATTATTATGGAATTTCGAATGATATGGATTATATTGTAACAGACAGTTATCGAGGAATGCAGCTAGTAACTCAAATATTAGTAGATGCGGGTCATAAAGAGATTGGATTCGTTGGAACTCCTTCTGCCACCAATAGTATTATGGACCGTTATATGGGATATTGTAAAGTATTGCAAAAAAATCACTTAAAGGAGCATCCAGAATGGGTGATTTATGACCGAAGAGGAGATGGATACGGATATCATTTAGATTTTGAACTGCCTCAAAATTTGCCAACTGCATTTGCTTGTAATTGCGATAAAACCGCAGCAATTTTGATTGATAAATTAGCTCAAAGAGGACTAAAAGTGCCAGAGGATATCTCTGTTGTAGGATTTGACAATGGAGGCTTTAAGAAAAATGAAGCGATTCAGATTACTACGTATGAGAGTGATCAAAGAGCTATGGCGCAGATTAGTATTAATACATTACTGAAGCGTATTCAAGGAAAAGAGGGGCCTCAAGGAGTACGATTTGTAGAGGGAACTATTATACCAGGAAACACAGTAAAAATAATAGAGTGAGGAATGATAGTATGTCAGATTCAGTAAAACTAAAAGATATTGCAGATGCATTACAGGTAAGTATTGTGACCGTTTCCAATGCACTTTCTGGCAAAAGAGGAGTAAGTGAAGAAGTTCGCACGAAGATTATAGAAAAAGCAGAACAAATGGGATATAGCCGGGCAAAGTATAAAAAAGATTCCGAATCTGGACTAAAAATTGGTGTGATTGTTCCTGAAAAGTATTTGCATGTGGGTATTTCCTTTTATTGGGCCATGTATCAAATGGTGGCTTACAGAGCGTCTAAAAAACAGAGCTTTACTGTTTTTGAAATGTTACCGACAGAAGAAGAAAAAAAAGGAGAACTTCCGAAAATACTTTATGAAAATAGTATTGATGGATTAATTATAATCGGATGGGTAGAAAAATCTTATGTTCAAAAACTAGTAGCGTTATCCAATGTTCCAGTTGTATTATTGGACTTTTACGTAGAGGGAATTGCCTGCGATGCAGTGATGTCCAATAATTATATTGGAATGTATAAAATGACTCGCTATTTGATTGAACGTGGACATAAAAAAATCGCATTTATAGGTACGATTGAAGCAAATGAAAACATTATGGATCGCTATTTTGGATATCGAAAAGCAATGGAAGAAGCAAGTCTCCCATTGGAAAAGAAATGGTTGATTAAAGACCGGGATGCGGAAACTGGAGATATGGAAGTAGAACTGCCAGATGAGCTGCCAACTGCGTTTGTTTGTAATTGTGATTTGGCAGCAGGCTTATTGTATGATAAGCTGCAAAAAGCAGGATATTCGATACCAAAAGATATTTCCATTGTGGGTTATGATAATTACTTATTTGCCCATCCATTTGCCGAACAAATTACAACCTACAATGTAGACATGGAGCAGATGGCGAAAGCTGCTGTAAAGATTTTGATAAAGAAAATTAAAGGAAGTGACAGACATCAAGGTATCAAGTATATTGACAGCAGTATTGTAGAAAGAAATAGTGTAAGACGAATTTAATAAAAATGTTGATAAGAAAAGGAAGCAGATTTGATTGATAAACTAAAATTAAACCTGCTTCCTTTTTGCCATTATCGATACAAAAGATTGCGCTTCTTTGTTATGAATTGGATTGAGTTTTGAATGGATTGTTTTCGTTGCGGCAGCAGCTTTGACGTTCTACCATAAAGTATGGAACAATGATTTTCGTTGCAAGTAGATTCGGATTTTCAATATGGTTAATAATCTGTGAAGCGGCTTCCATTCCAAGCTGATACGAATTAATATCAATAGAAGTTAATTGTGGCCTTGTAAGTTTAGAAAAGAGAGAGTTATTAAAAGAAATAATCGAAAGATCTCCTGGAATTTTAAGTCCTAACTCCAAAGCAACTTTTTCAAGAGAAAAAGCTAAGATATCATCGCTTACAACGATGGCGGTTGGACGATTTTTAGAAGAAAGCAGTTTTTGGACGGGATTTTCTTTTTCTTCTAGCACATATGGTATTTCTATACAGTATTCTGGTAAGAATGGAAGATGGTATTGTGTTAGTGCAGAAAGATACCCAGCCTTTCGATCAGAGGCAAATGTAAGATTATCCACGTTACTGACATAGGCAATCTTTGTGTGTCCGAGTTGAATGAGATATTCTGTAGCTTCTTTTGCAGCAAGCACATTATCGTTGTCGATATAAATTGTCTCATTTACATGTTGGCATGCTTTTCCAATTAGAACATAGAGGAGACCTTCTTCGTATAAGTAATTGATGATTTCATCTGGCTCTTTCGAGTAGAGTACGATAAAACCTTCTGCTTGACCGCTTTTGGACATAGTGCGGATGGCTTGCAAAATTTCCTCTTCATTTTGACCTGTAATAATGGTATTAATGTACTGTTGACGATTACAAAATTGACTAATTCCCCGAATGATTTCTAAGTAAAAAGCATTTTGATAAGCTTCTTTTTCTGAGACAGGAAGGATAATACCGATTGTACGAGAATTCTGAGAGGCTAGATTACTAGCCTGAAAATTCGGCTCATATCCGAGTTCTGCCATAGCACGGCGTACTTTTTCTTTTGTTTGACGACTAATAGATGGATGATTGCTGCATGTACGAGATACGGTGGAAGTAGAAACGCCTGCGAGTGTAGCTACATCCTTGATTGTAACAGGCATAAGAGCCTCCTTTCCTGATCGTCGAACCATTGCTGAAAACGGTTCGCTTGCGTATCAAAATAATTATGTTATGATGCCAGGGTCAGAAGGTCTAAACCCACATGAGCTTGCTCATAAGTGGGTGATAGACTTTGGGACCCGCTCCGATATGAGCATAAAAGTGGGATATATATCCATATGCGAATATTGGGCAGGATTGTGAGAGTGCGTAGCACGGAACAATCTGTAGGCATCCTAGTTGGGGCTTTTGCCTCCAAAATTATGTTATTAGTATAACATAAAAGAGGTATCTATACAAGTATAAGAGCAATCGTTTGCGTAAAATGAAGGCAAAAATCAACAGTTGTATATAGAAGAAGGTTGAAAAAGGGGGTGGATAGTTAGAAATTATATTGTAATAGATCAAATGTAGCAGATGAATGAGAGAGTTATAATTAAAGAAAAAAATAACCGTTGTTTTGTGTAAGTAATAGATAAAACTGAGAAAATATGGAAATGTACTATGAGTGATCTGTGTGCTCAGAATGATTTATAACGAATATATATGTGAAAAATGCATAAAATAAAAAAGAAAAATTATGAAAAATGGAGAAAAGAAAAAAAGTTTGGAAGAAGTATTGAAAAATAAAAAAAGTTGAAGTATAGTTAATGCAAGCGATTGCATTAAATTAATGCAAATAAAGTGTAATATGCAACAAATTTAAAACTAGTTAATAGGACGGACTTATCAAGAAAATTTTGTTGCGGAAAGGAAGAGGAAAGGTATGAAAGATACGAAAAAGAAACCAGACAGCGGAATACAAATTTTAGCACCAATTAATGGTAAAGTAATTCCGTTGGAACAAGTACCAGATCCAGTATTTGCGGAAAAAATTATTGGAGATGGTGTGGCAATACAGCCAAGTGATGGAAAAATTTATAGTCCAGTGGATGGTGAAATTACAACAGTAGCAGATACGCTCCATGCGTATGGATTCCGCACGGAAGACGGAATTGAATTATTAATTCACTTTGGTTTAGAAACGGTGGCTTTAAAAGGAGAATGTTTTAAGGCACATGTAAAAGCTGGAGATAAAGTAAAAGCAGGACAGTTAATTGCAGAGGCAGATATGGCTTATCTGAAGAAGCGTGAAATTAATCCTGTTACACCGATTTTAGTTTGTGGCGGAAATGATGGAATGGAACTGCAAGGTCATATGGGACAAGTAGTACATGGAAAAAATGCCGTAATTACTTTGAAAAAATCACAGGAAAAAGAAGCAGTGAAAGAAGTAAAAAAGGCAGAAGTAAAAGAAACAAAGACAGAAGAACCAAAGAAAAAAGGATTTATTAACTTTGATGTTCTTCAAAAACTTGGAAAGACCTTGATGGTTGTTATCGCCGTTATGCCAGCAGCAGGACTTATGATTAGTTTAGGTAAGCTGGTTCAGATGGCTGGTGCCGATATGAATATGATTTTGACTGTCGGAAGTACGATGGAAAATATCGGATGGGCAATTATTAATAACTTACACATCTTATTTGCAGCAGCGATTGGTGGTTCTTGGGCAAAAGAACGTGCAGGCGGTGCATTTGCAGCAATTATTGCATTTATACTGATTAATATTATTACAGGTTCTATGTTTGGTGTAACGGCTGAAATGCTTGAGACAGAAGGTGCGGTTACTCATACATTTTTCGGACAGGAAATTCTGGTAGATGGATACTTTACATCGGTACTTGGGGCTCCAGCCTTGAATATGGGTGTGTTTGTCGGAATTATTTCTGGTTTTGTCGGAGCAATTGTTTATAATAAATATTATAATTACAGAAAGCTTCCAGATGCACTTGCATTCTTTAATGGAAAGCGTTTTGTACCATTGGTAGTTATTTTATGGTCTGTTATCATTTCTTTCGTATTGGCAGTTGTATGGCCAGTAGTACAGACTGGAATCAATGCATTCGGTGTATGGATTGCAAACTCTTCCGATTCTTCTCCTGTATTAGCTCCATTTATTTATGGTACATTGGAACGTCTGTTATTACCATTTGGTTTGCATCATATGCTGACCATTCCAATGAATTATACCGAATTTGGCGGTACTTATACGATGTTAACGGGAGTAAATGCTGGACAGCAAGTATTTGGTCAAGATCCACTCTGGCTTGCATGGGTAACAGACTTGATTAACTTAAAAGATGCAGGTGATATGGCAGGATACCAAACTCTGCTTACAACTGTAACACCAGCTCGTTTCAAAGTAGGACAGATGATTGGTGCGACAGGATTGTTATTAGGTATTACACTTGCGATGTATCGAAGAACGGATGTAGATAAGAGAAAGAAATATAAATCCATGTTCCTTTCTACTGCAATTGCAGTATTTTTAACAGGTGTAACCGAACCATTGGAATTTATGTTTATGTTTGCTGCACTTCCACTGTATATTATTTATGCAGTATTGCAAGGTTGTGCGTTTGCAATGGCAGGTATTATTGATTTAAGATTGCATTCATTCGGAAATTTGGAATTTTTAACTCGTGTTCCAATGTCCTTAAAAGCTGGTTTAGGAGCAGATATTGTTAACTTTATCATCTGTGTGGTTGCATTCTTTATTATTGGATATATTGTTGCCTACTTTATGATTGGAAAGTTCAAATACGCAACACCAGGACGTATGGGTAACTACATTGATGAAAATGCAGACGAAGATGGTGCTCCAGCAAGTACTGGTAAAACTTCTGGCGGAAATAGTCAGGCAGAACGCATTATTGAATTGCTTGGAGGAAGAGAAAACATTGTGTTGGTAGATGCTTGTATGACAAGACTTCGTGTTACCGTAAAAGATGTTGGAAAAGTAGCAGAGCTTGCAGACTGGAAAGCACAGGGTGCAATGGGTCTGGTTAAGAAGGACAATGGAATTCAGGCAATCTATGGTCCAAAGGCAGACGTATTAAAGTCTGACATCAATGATATTTTATAATTGTTAATTCGTTAATTTTTGGAAATATAATACATGAGCGGCTTTCAGCATGATCCCCTAATTTTGCCTCAATGCTGTGGCCGCTCAAACTATAAGAGAGGATAAGGCATATGAAGCTGATTAGTCTCAATACACATAGTTTAATTGAAAAAGAGTGGAAAAAGAAATGCAGAATGTTTTCAGATGCAGTAAGTAATCACCATGCAGACATCGTTGCCATGCAAGAAGTGAATCAGACACATGATGCAGAACCATTTGATGAGGATAAACTGAAACATACGGGATACATTCCTTGTAAAAAAGAAATTGTAATTCGTCAAGATAACTATATGTTGGAGTTTGTAAATCACTGGAAACGTCTAAATCCAGGAAAAGAATGTAATTGGACATGGCTTCCAATGAAGTTGGGTTATTCAAAGTATGATGAGGGATTGGCAATTTTTAGTATTCATCCAATCATTGAGATAAAAATAGGTTACATTACTGCTCAAACGGATTATAATAATTGGAGAACAAGAATGATTCTAGGTGCCTTGATTGATGGAAATGGAGAACAACAATGGTTCTATTCGGTTCACGCTGGATGGTGGAAAGAAGAAAAGGATCCATCCATTGATCCATTTTCGATTCAGTGGAATCGGTTAGAGGCAGAAGTAAAAACAGAAGATTCTACTCCGATTTGGATATTAGGAGATCTTAATAATCCTGCACATGTCCGAAAGGAAGGATATGATTATGTAAAACAGTCGGGATGGTTTGATTGTTACGAACTGGCAGAGCAAAAAGATAATGGCATTACCGTTACAGAAAACATTGATGGCTGGAAAGAAAAAGAAAAAATAACGGGGATGCGAATTGATTTTATTTGGTGTAATCAAAAAAGAAATATAAAGACAAGTCAAGTGATTATGAATGGTGTACGGGAACCGATTGTTTCTGACCATTTTGGAATCATGATAACGGAGGGAAAAGAAAAATGAAACGAAGCAGTGGAATCTTATTATCAATTACAAGTTTGCCTTCCAAGTATGGGATTGGCTGTTTTTCCAAAAGTGCGTATGAATTTGTAGATCAGCTAGAAGCAGCAGGACAGAAGTATTGGCAGATACTTCCTCTAGGCCCGACTGGATATGGAGATTCACCATATCAGTCTTTCTCAACATTTGCAGGAAATCCATACTTTATTAGCCTGGAAGCTTTAATTGAGGAAGGAGTCTTAACAAAGCAAGAATGTGATTCAATTGATTTTGGAGAAAATCCAGCACGAGTGGACTATACAAAGATTTACAATGGACGGTTTGAATTGCTTCATAAAGCATATGAGAGAAGTAATATTAATGAAAACTGGGAATTTCATCAGTTCGTGGAAAAAAATGCCTATTGGTTGAAAGATTATGCATTGTTTATGGCAGTGAAGCAGCGTTTTGGAGGAGTAAGCTGGACCGAGTGGGCGGAAGATATTCGAATGCGTTGGGATTTTGCAATGGAATATTATCAGAGAGAATTGTATTTTGATATTGAGTTTCAGGAATATATGCAATTCGTATTTTATAAGCAGTGGAAACAGTTAAAAACATATGCCAATGAACATGGAATTCAAATTATTGGAGATATTCCAATTTATGTTGCTATGGACAGTGCTGATACATGGGCGCATCCATGGCTGTTCCAATTGGATGACAAAAACTATCCTGTGGCAGTTGCAGGATGTCCTCCAGATGGTTTTTCCGCAACAGGACAGCTTTGGGGAAATCCACTTTATAAATGGGAAGTTCATAGAAATACTGGCTATGAGTGGTGGATTCAAAGACTTGCATATTGTTATGAACTGTATGATGTAGTACGAATTGATCATTTCCGTGGTTTTGATGAGTATTATTCCATTCCATATGGAGATAAAACGGCAGAAAATGGGCATTGGGAAAAAGGACCTGGAATTGAATTGTTCCGAACAATTCAATGGGCGTTAGGAGAGAAAGAAATTATTGCAGAAGATTTAGGTTATATGACAGATTCGGTAAAACAACTGGTAACAGAAAGTGGCTATCCAGGAATGAAGGTGCTCGAATTTGCTTTTGACAGCAGAGATTCCAGTAATGCAAATGATTATTTGACTCATAACTATCCAGAAAACTGTGTTGCCTATACGGGAACTCATGATAATGAAACAATTGCGGGTTGGTTTAAGAGTATCACAGAGGAAGAACGCCAGATGGCAAGAGATTATTTATGTGATTATTATACACCAGAAGATCAATTAAATTGGTGTTTTATTTCTCTCGTTATGAGAAGTAAGGCAAATCTCTGTGTGATTCCACTTCAGGACTATTTTGGATATGACAATTCTACTCGAATGAATCGTCCATCCACACTTGGAGGAAATTGGGAATGGCGTTTAACAGAGGGGGAACTGACACAGGAGTTGATGGATAAAATCCTGAAGTTAACAAAACGATATGGAAGATAGGAGGGGCTAAAATTGAAAAAACAATGGTGGCATGATAAGGTTGCGTATCAAATTTATCCGAAAAGTTTTTATGATTCCAATGGAGATGGAATCGGTGATGTGCCTGGTATTATTGAAAAATTAGATTATTTAAAAAATCTGGGCGTAGATATTATATGGATTTCTCCAATTTATGTTTCACCATGTGCCGATCAGGGATATGATGTGGCAGATTATTGTGGAATTGATCCACAGTTTGGAACAATGGAAGACGTAGAACGACTTATTGCAGAAGCCAAGAAGAGAGACATGTATATTGTTATGGACTTGGTAGTTAACCATTGTTCGGACGAGCATGAGTGGTTCCAAAAAGCGATTGCCGATCCTGACGGGGAGTATGGAAGCTATTTTTATATTGAAACAGTAAAAGATGGAAAACTTCCATGTAATTGGCGCTCTTATTTTGGAGGACCAGTTTGGGAGAAACTTCCAGGTCATGAAGACAAGTATTACTTGCACGTATTCCATAAAAAGCAGCCAGATTTGAATTGGGAAAATCCAAAACTGCGCCAAAAAGTATACGAAATGATTCGCTGGTGGCTGGAGAAAGGAATTGCGGGATTCCGTATTGATGCAATTATCAATATTAAAAAAGTGCTTCCATGGAAAGATTATCCAGCCGATCGAGAAGATGGACTTTGTAATATTGATTGTATGCTCAAAGAAGCGAAAGGAATTGGAAAGTTTTTTGCAGAGATGCGAGATCAGGCATTTCTTCCGTATCAGGCATTTACTGTTGGAGAGGTATTTAATGAAAAAGAAGAAGAAATTCCAGACTTTATCGGAGACAATGGATATTTCTCTTCCATGTTTGACTTTAAGGAAACTTGTGCTGGAAAATCAATGAAGGGATGGTATGACTGTAACGTTCCTAGTCCAGACGAATACAAACAATGTTGTTTTCTCAGTCAGCGTCAAAGTGAGAATATTGGATTTTTCTCCAACATTATTGAAAATCACGATGAACCTCGTGGCGTTAGCCACTACTTGCCAGAAAATGCTTGTAATGATCGGGGAAAGAAGTTATTGGCGGCGATGTACTTTATGTTAAGAGGTCTTCCATTTATTTATCAGGGACAGGAAATTGGAATGACAAATAAGCAATTTCATTCGATCGAGGAGATTGATGATGTCAGCAGCAAAGACGAATATCAGGTTGCCTTGAATGCAGGTCTTACTCCAGAAGAAGCAATTCAAGCAGTTGGACATTACAGCAGAGACAATGCCAGAACTCCATTCCAGTGGAATGATGGCAAGAATGCTGGATTTACGGTAGGAACTCCATGGTTAGGACTCAATGAAAACTATAAAGAAATCAATGCAGCCGCACAGGTTGGTCAGGAAGATTCCGTTTTTGCTTTCTATCAAAAACTAATTGCTCTTAGAAAAAATCCAGAATATAAAGAAACCGTTGTGTATGGAACAACAGAACCAATCTTTGAAGAAATTCCAAATGTAATGGCCTACTTTAGAAAAGGAAGCAAAAATACATTGTTAATCATTGGAAACTTCAATGCAGAAAAACAAACATTGCCAGTCCAAAACATAAAGAAAGTTTTACTCAACAACCTGCCAGACATGGAGTATAACGACAATCAATTAACATTAGACTCCTATCAGGCCGTAATATTAGAAGTTTAACAAATTTCAAAAACGGTATGTGAACAATGGAAGCCCATTGAACACATACCGTTTTTATCAGAAAAATTACAATTATTCTTGCATATGTAATTAGATTGTTACATAATATAAGTAAGAAATTCTTACTAGAAAGGGGCTTGATGAAATGAATACACAGATTTTAACGGTTTCATCCAAAGGTCAAATTTCCTTGCCGATCAGTATTCGGAAGCGATTATCAATTGATACTGGTGATAAGTTGGTGGTGTATACTTCAGGGGATGTTATTATGCTCAAGGCATTGAAACTTCCTTCTGTAGAAGAATTTGAGGCGTCTCTGGATGAAGCACAGAAGTGGGCTGCTTCAGTTGGTTATTCTGAAAGTGATGTCAATGATATTGTTAAATCTACAAGAAAGAAGAAAAAAAGATGAAAATTGTATTGGATACAAATGTCCTAATCTCTGGTGTATTTTTTGGAGAATTTCCAAGAAAAATTCTTAGTTCTATTGAACGATTCTTGTTCCATTGATTAAAGTTAATGTAGGGATTGTAAAACGGAGAAAAATATGAGATGATAGCATAAGAAGAGGCGATAAGAAAGGAGATACGATTGTGAAGTTAGTAGTAATTGAGCCGCTTGGAGTTGAGAAGAGTCAATTTCTGTCGATGGCAGAGGAAATTTTAGGGGATAGAGTAGAGTTAGTTTTATATGATACAAGGGTGACGGATACCGAAACGTTAATTGAACGAGGAAAAGACGCCGATATTATTATGGTTGCAAATCTTCCGATGAATGAGGAAGTGATTCTGGGATGTCATAATTTAAAGTTGTTGGCGGTTGCGTTTACAGGCTTAGATCATATTGCAATGGAGGCTTGCAGAGCGAAGGGAATTACAGTATGTAACTGTGCAGGCTATTCCAATGCAGCGGTTTCTGATTTAGTATTTGGTATGTTGATTACGTTATATCGAAATGTGATTCCATGTAATGAAAGAGTTCGAGTTGGAGGAACGAAAGATGGTCTTATTGGCATGGAGCTGGAAGGAAAGAAGTTTGGAGTAATTGGAACGGGAGCGATTGGTTTAAGAGTGGCGAATATTGCTTCTGCATTTGGCTGTGAAGTTTATGCATATTCTAGAACGAAGAAAGAACTGCCAAATGTAACTTACGTAAGCTTGGAAGAATTGTTGTCTCATTGTGATATTGTGTCGCTGCATGTACCATTGAGTGAGGAAACGAGGGGATTAATTAATCGAGACAGACTGGCGTTAATGAAGAAAACTTCTGTTTTGATTAATACGGCGAGAGGTCCAGTTGTAGATAGTGAGGCATTGGCAGAAGCTTTGAATGAGGGGAAAATTGCAGGAGCCTGTGTGGATGTATTTGAAATGGAACCTCCAGTACCACAGGAACATCCACTTCTTCATGCAAAAAATTTAATTGCCACTCCTCATATTGCGTTTGCTACAAAAGAGGCACTTGTAAAAAGAGCCATCATTAATTTAAATAATGTGAAGTATTGGTTAGAGGGGAATCCTATTAATGTAAAATAATCAATTTGATTCCATAAACAGAGAGGATGGGGCAGGATTGCCTTGTTAACGGAAACTGGTAAAGGAAATGGGTAAAAATGAAAATATATGCATTAGGAGAACAGTTAATCGAGTCAACAATGGAAGAAATTCTGGAAAGCAGCAGACAGGCAGTTTTTATTGTGAGTCCAAATGAATGTAAGCAAGTTTTGGAACAAATTGGAATTGGATACGAAGGGGACATTTCTTTGGAAGATGCCTATTTCTGTAAAGTAGAAACGCAGCAAGACTGTTTGTATGGAACATTTGCGATTCCAAGACTTTTAGATGTATTGGGAAGCCGTTATCGTATTATGTTTTTTATTAATTCCAGATATATTGTATTTTCAGAGAGGGATGGATTTGCTGAGAGATTAATTCAGCGAATTTGCAGAAAAAAGGTTAAACAGGGGCAGACAAAGGAAAAGTTTCTTTATAACTTTATTTCGGAATTTATGAGCAAAGATAGTTCTATTTTGGAGCGATTTGAACGGGAGATTATGGAAATGGAAGATGAGATTGCAAATGATCGAATGCAAAATTATCAAAACCATATGATGTCGGTGAGAAAGCAACTGCTTATATTAAGAGGATATTATGACCAAATGAGGGAAATGGGAAAAGCATTTGAAGAAAACGAAAACCGATTTTTTGCGAAAAAACATTTGAAATATTTTGGAACAATTAGTGATCGTGCCGAACGGTTAATAGGAAAAACAATTCACTTGATTGATTATGCCCAGCAAGTTCGGGATGCATATAAAGCACAGGTAGATGAAGAGCAGAACAGGAATATGCAGGTTTTGACAATTATATCTACGATTTTTCTTCCATTGACATTGATTACAAGCTGGTATGGGATGAACTTTAAAGATATGCCTGAATTAGAACATGGATATCCTTTTATTATTGGGTTGAGTATTTCCGTTATTATTCTATGTATTATTATTTTTAAGAAAAAGAAGATTTTGTAAAGCGAGAATAGTTATCAGATGGGGAAAGACTTCTTCCTCTACAGATAGTGAGCAGCCAATTCGTATGGGGATATAAGAAGTGATTGTAAAACCGTTTTCAGAATGATATACTACTTTTAGTAAATGAGAGATAGGTTAAGAGAGGAGCTTTTGGGATTATGAAAAAAATTGGGAGAAATGATCCATGTTGGTGTGGAAGTGGGAAGAAGTATAAAGTATGTCATGAGGCTTTGGATGAAAAGATTGCCCGTTATGCAAGAGAAGGACATATTGTGCCAAGAAGAGATATGATTAAAACGCCAGAGCAAGTACAGAAGATTAAAGAAAGCGCTAGAATTAATGTTGCGGTGTTGGACTATATTGCAGAGCAAATTCGTCCAGGGATTTCTACCGAACAGATTAATCAATGGGTAGAAGAGAAGACAAGAGAGATGGGAGGAATTCCGGCTCCTCTTGGATTTGAAGGCTATCCAAAAAGTGTTTGCACATCAGTCAATGATCAGGTTTGCCATGGAATTCCTTCTGAAGATGTGATTTTACAGGAAGGCGATATTGTTAATGTAGATGTATCAACGATTTATGATGGATATTTTTCGGATTCTTCCCGAATGTTTTGTATTGGAACGGTAAGTCCAGAAAGAGAAAAATTAGTTCGGGTTGTAAAAGAGTCGGTAGAACTGGGATTAAAGGAAGTAAAACCATGGGGATTTATGGGAGATATGGCACAGGCAGTTCAGCAGCATGTGGAAGCCAATGGATACCATGTCGTAAGAGAAATTGGCGGTCATGGAGTTGGCGTGGAGTTCCATGAAGATCCTTGGGTTGGATATATAGGAAGAAGAGGGACGGAAATGTTGCTTGTGCCTGGACTGATGTTTACAATCGAACCAATGGTAAATGCAGGAGCTGCGGATATTTTTGTAGATGACAGCGATGGATGGACAGTCTATACCGAGGATGGTTCCGATTCTGCACAGTGGGAAATTCAAGTATTAGTTACTGAAGATGGATATGAGGTAATTGCGTACTAAGACATATAATGCAAGGATAGGGAATGATGGATATGCAAGAAAAAGAAGTATTTCATAACCATTCTTATGAACATACACATGACTCAAAGCATGAACATGGGAAAGAACATTTTCATCATGTTCATAGCAGGGAAGAGAAAAAGGCCGTTTTAAACCGCCTGTCCAGAGCAATAGGCCATTTAGAGGCAATCAAACGTATGATAGAAAACGATGAAGATTGCAGCCAAGTATTGATACAGCTGGCTGCGGTACGCTCTGCGATTAATAATACAGGAAAAGTCGTCTTAAAAAATCATATCAATCACTGTATTGTAGAAGCAGTAGAAGAAAATGATCAAGAAGCGATAGAAATGTTGAATCAGGCAATTGATAAATTTATCAAATAAGTGACCTTTTTATGAGGAGATGATAGAATGAAACAATGTATATTAGGAATTGGTATATTACTTTTTGCAATCCTGCTAGAATTATGCTCTACAGGTATGTCCTTTTTATCACTAATAGTCGGTCTACTAGGTCTGATTATTTTACTTGTAAGTGCTTTTGAGAAACGATAGGAAATTGATTCGCTATAATGGAAATTTGAGGAAGATAGTATGAAACAAGAAATTGATATTAACAGTTGGGATAGAAGACAGCATTTTGAATATTATTCGAAAATATCTACACCACATTATTGTGTTGCCTTTAATATTGATATTACAAAGCTGTTACAGTTTACGAGGAAACAGAATATTTCCTTTTACTATTCGTTGATTTATTTATGCACACAGTCGCTGAACATGATTGATGAATTTCTGCTAGAAATAAAAGACAACAGAGTATTCAAAATTAATCGACGTGTTCCGTGCTTTACAGATTTGAAGAAAGGTGCAACAAGTTTTCATATGGTATACCTTCCATGTGAGGGAAATATTATTGAATTTGCGACAAAGGCTCGTGAAGAAAGTATAAACAATCCATTACCAGTAGATGCACTGGAAGGACTGCGAGAGCCACAGATTATTTATTCATGCATTCCTTGGGCAGATATTACCATGTGTTCCAATGAGCGTGATTACAATGATCCAAAACTGAAGGATGATACAGTACCAATTCTTGTTTGGGGAAAGTATACAGAGCATGATGGAAGATATATGATTAACATGACACTTGATGTGAATCATCGCCTAATTGATGGTTATTTTGTTGGATTGTTTGTCCAAAATCTGGAAGCAATGATAACAGCATTAGAGTGAATCGCATAAATTCTAAGTTGTAGAGGTGGTAGCTTCATGAAAAATGAAATACCATGCTATTACCGTTTCCAAAAAATGATGAAAATACTAGAAGTGGAAGCCAATGTTATTTGTATTTCAAACTATGCGGGAAAACATTTGGAATTAAGGAGAAGGGTTGATTTCAAAATGATGAAGTGAACGCAGTTTTCTCTTATTTAGCTGGATCGGAAATCATAGATAAGAAAGCGGTTAAGACGCAAAGTATATTGCATCGATACGTACCGACCTTGTTATGCTACTCTCGCATCAAAGGTAATTCGTGGAAAATATAGAATATACTTGCATTTGACTATTGAGGGGAAAGCAAAACCGAAATATAATAAATTCAGTCATCCAAGACATAAGTTTGAGAAGGGAATTATAATGAAAAAATATTCTGGAGAAATAATTGAAATTTTCTTATGGATAATTACGTTCTGTTTAAATATAGTAGCTTACTTTAAGCATAGTAATGCATTATTTTTAATTGTTGCAGTTTTGTGTATTGCGAATATTGGAGTGCGGTTACTTATCATAAAGAAAAGGTAAAATACATTTCAGGAGGTTATATCGAAAGAATATATAAAAATGCGTAAGTGGAGAAAGCAATTTCAAAACTTACGCATTTTTTATTATCGTGATATGTAAAAGGACGCTCTACAAAAGTTTTTGCTTGTAAACCATTGTTATGAGATAGCTCGTTTCATAGATTTTACATAGCTGCTTACTGGTTCAATACAGTTTTCCTTATATTGTTCACAGAGTTTTACGATTGCCGATCCGACGATCACTCCATCTGCAAATTGAGCCATTTTCTTTGCCTGTTCTGGAGTGGAAATTCCAAATCCGATGGCAGTAGGGATGTTTTTGGCTTTTTTTACAAGCTCTACCATTGCACCAATGTCGGTTGTAATTTCACTTCTAACGCCGGTAACTCCAAGAGAAGAAACGCAGTAAACAAATCCATTTGCATCACGAGCAATTTTAGTGATTCGTTCGTGAGAAGTTGGAGCAATGAGGGAGATTAGATCCATATTGTATTTTTTGCAAATTGGATCAAACTCTTCTTTTTCTTCATATGGCAAGTCTGGTAAAATAATTCCATCAATGCCAAGTCTGGATGCAGTGCCGAGAAATTGATCTGCACCGTAGGAAAAAACAACATTGGCATAAGTCATAAATACCATTGGGATATTGGTTTTTTGACGAAGGCGTCGAACCATTTCAAAAATTTTATCTGTAGTTACTCCTCCAGCGAGTGCACGCTGACTGGCAGCTTGAATCACAGGGCCTTCTGCGGTTGGATCAGAAAATGGAATTCCAAGTTCGATTAAATCGGCGCCTGATTCTGCCATAGCTAAAACGAGCTGTTCGGTGATTTCTAATGATGGGTCTCCACATGTAATAAATGGGATAAATGCTTTTCCATGGTCAAATGCTTTTGAAATATTACTCATGAATATCCTCCCCTCTGTAACGGGCGATGGCAGCACAGTCTTTGTCTCCACGTCCAGAAATATTAATAACAATAATTTGATCTTTTTTCATCGTTGGTGCAAGTTTTATTGCATGGGCAACTGCATGTGCACTTTCAATTGCAGGAATAATTCCCTCGATACGTGATAAATATTCAAATGCTTCTACTGCCTCGTCATCTGTGACTGCGACGTATTGCGCACGTCCAATATCGTGAAGATAGGCATGTTCTGGTCCAATTCCTGGATAATCGAGTCCAGCAGATATGGAATAAACGGGTGCGATTTGCCCATAGCTATCCTGACAGAAATAAGATTTCATACCGTGGAAAATACCAAGCTTTCCTGTTGCAATGGTAGCAGCTGTTTCTGCTGTATTTACGCCACGTCCTGCTGCTTCACATCCAATGAGCTGTACTTCTGAATTGTCAATAAAATGATAAAATGCTCCAATTGCATTGGAACCACCTCCAACACATGCTAATACGGCATCTGGAAGACGTCCTTCCTTTTCCAGGCATTGTGCTTTGATTTCTTTGGAAATGACTGCCTGAAAATCACGTACAATCGTTGGAAATGGATGTGGACCCATAACGGAACCAAGTACATAATGGGTATCGTCGATTCGGTTCGTCCACTCCCGCATTGCCTCAGAAACGGCATCTTTTAGGGTAGCAGTTCCAGTTGTTACCGCATGAACCTTGGCACCTAAAAGACGCATACGATATACATTAAGAGCTTGGCGAATCGTATCTTCTTTTCCCATATAGATTTCACATTCCATGCCCATCAGTGCAGCGGCAGTTGCCGTGGCAACTCCGTGCTGTCCTGCTCCAGTTTCAGCAATCACACGAGTTTTTCCCATCTTTTTGGCAAGTAATACTTGACCAAGTACATTATTAATTTTATGTGCGCCTGTATGGTTTAAATCTTCTCTCTTTAAGTAAATTTTTGCTCCTCCCAGATCTTCTGTCATATGTTTGGCAAAATAAAGTCGAGATGGGCGGTTTGCATATTCATTTAGTAGTTCGGTTAACTCCTGGTTAAATTCAGGGTCATTTTTATAATGTTCATAAGCTTCTTCTAATTCAATTACTGCATTCATTAATGTTTCAGGCATGTATTGCCCTCCATGAATGCCAAAGCGTCCTTTTGACATAGGTTTTCCTCCTCCAATATGAAATCATAGGTAAATCAATTGATGCTGAATCAGCTAGTTTGAGCTGCTTTGCAGAATGTATGAAGCAGTTCCTTTTTCTGATTGGAACGCATCAATGTTTCTCCAATTAAAATAGCATTGGCGCCAGCATTTGCAAGGGAAGCGACATCTTCGACAGTTTTCACGCCGCTTTCTGCAACAAATAAAATGTGTTCTGGAATGTATTTTCTCAGTGAAGTACAGTTTTGGAAATTTACGGTGAAATTTTTTAAATTTCGGTTATTCACGCCAATAATTTTGGCTCCAGCCTTGATAGCCGAAGCAATTTCTGCTTCCTCATGTGCTTCTACAATGGCACTGAGTCCAAGCTCTTCACAGATTTGTAAATAATCGTGAATGGTTTTCGTATTCAGTATCGCACAAATGAGTAAAACAGCATCTGCACCGAGTAGTTTTGCTTCATAAATCTGATAAGCATCTACCGTAAAATCTTTTCTTAGTATAGGAAGAGATACTTCTTTTCGGATTTCTGATAAATACTGGTCGGAACCTAAAAACCACTTTGGTTCCGTTAAAACCGAAATTGCATCTGCTCCCGCTTCTTCGTATTGCCGAGCAATTTCTTTATAGGGAAATTGCTCGGCAATGATTCCTTTGGAAGGAGAGGCTTTTTTTACTTCACAGATAAAAGAAACTTCTGGTTGGGAAAGGATTCGTTCAAAGCGAAAGTCTCCTTTTGGAAGCTGCATTGCTTTTTCTTTTATCGCCTCGAAGGAAAGCTGTTGTTTTGCCTGTTCGACACGAAGTTTGGAATAGGCAGCAAGTTCATCTAAAATCATAGCGGCCTCCTTCTTATTGAAACTGTTGTGTAGCCTGAACGAACTGTTCGAGCTTTTCGTATGCTTTTCCACTATCAATGAGTTCCTGAGCAAGTTGAATGCCTTCTTTTAATGAGATATCATCAATACCAAGATAAAGTGCGATTCCAGCGTTTAATGCAACGACATCTCGTTTTGGACCGTGAATACTACCATTTAAAATACCTTTCGTAATTTCTGCGTTTTCTTCTGGTGTTCCGCCTCTCAGGTCTTCTAATGTACAAGGATTCATTCCAAGATCTTCTGGACGAATGGAGTAGTAAGTTGTTTTTCCAAAACGGATTTCACAAATGGTATTTGCTCCGACTAAAGAAGCTTCATCCATTCCATTGCCACATACCGCAACGCCTCGTGTCACTCCTAAATTGACTAATACTTGTGCGAGAGGTTCCACTAATTCCTGATCATATACACCGAGCAATTGCATCGTTGCTCCAGCTGGGTTGGAGAGTGGACCTAAAATATTAAAAATTGTACGTTCACTCATTCCTTTTCGTACAGGTGCTACATTTTTCATAGAAAGATGATAGGCTTGCGCAAATAAGAAGCAGATGCCAGTTTCTTCTAGTACTTGTTCACTCTGTTCTGGAGTTAGTGTTAAAACGGCACCGAGACGCTCTAGGACGTCGGCAGCTCCAGAGCGGGAAGAAACCGAGCGGTTTCCATGTTTGGCAATGTGAATTCCTCCAGCCGCAGCAACAAATGCAGAAGTAGTGGAAATATTAAAGGAACCTGCTTCGTCACCGCCTGTTCCGACAATATCCATAACGGGCATTTTATGTTTTAGTTTTACTGCCTTTTCTCTCATAATTTCTGCACATGCAGTAATCTCTGTAATGGTTTCCCCCTTCATACGAAGTCCTGTTAATAGTGTAGCCATTTGAACGTCAGTAGCAGTACCGTCCATCATTTCGGTCATAACGGCTCTGGCGGTGTCATAATCTAAATCTTTATTATTAATTACTTGATGAATTGCGTCTTGAATCATAATTTAAAACTCCTTTATCTATGATTTTAAAAAGTTTTCCAATATCGTATTACCTCTGGAAGTCATAATGGATTCTGGGTGAAACTGTACTCCAAAGATCGGATATTGTTTATGCTGAACGCCCATAATCTCCCCAGTTACTGGTTCAACGGCAATCACTTTTAATTGTTCTGGCAATGTTTCTGATTTCGCAATTAAAGAATGATATCTGGCTGCGGCAATTGTTTTTGGAAGTCCATGGAATAATGGAGAATTCGTATCTAATTCAATGTCACTCTGTTTTCCGTGCATTAGCTTTTGTGCATGGAAAATTTTCATTCCAAATGCTTCACAAATGGCCTGATGTCCAAGACATACTCCTAAAATGGGGATGGAGGAACCAAATTGGTGGATTACTGCTTCACAAATACCAGCATCTTTTGGATAACCAGGACCTGGAGAAAGTAAAATATGGTCTGGTTGAAGAAATGCAATTTCTTCCAATCTTATCGCATCATTTCGGATCACTTTAATATCGCTGCGAATGGATGCGGTTAGCTGATATAAGTTATAAGAAAAGCTGTCATAATTGTCAATTAGTAAAATCATTCATTGTTCACCTCCGATGCATTGATAATGGCATCCATAACTGCTCGTGCTTTATTTGCACTTTCTGCATATTCATTTTCTGGAATGGAATCGGCTACGATTCCACCGCCTGCCTGCACATATACTTGATTGTTATGTTTGACTGCCATACGAATGGCAATACAGGTATCCATATTTCCAGTGAAATCCAGATAGCCAAGAGCACCTCCATAGATACCTCTTGGGTCGGGTTCCAGTTCTTCGATGATTTCGCAGGCACGGATTTTAGGTGCTCCAGAAAGGGTTCCAGCTGGCAGTACGGATTCAATTGCGGAACATGCATCGCAGTTTTCGGAAATATTACTCTCGACTTGAGAACAAATATGCATGATCTTAGAATAACGATGAATCATCATATATTCCGTTACTTCTACGGAACCAATCTGAGAAATCTTCCCAAGGTCATTTCTTCCCAAGTCCACGAGCATATTGTGTTCTGAAAGCTCTTTTTCGTCAGAAAGTAAGTCCCGTTCTAATTCTAAATCTTCGGCTTTGGTATTACCGCGAGGACGAGAACCAGCGACTGGAAATGTGGTAAGTCTGCCATTTTCTAAGCGAACTAATGTCTCAGGAGAAGTAGAAATGATTTCGTCGGCGTCGATATGCAGGTAAACCATATATGGAGAAGGATTGGTTGTCCGTAAGACACGATATGCATTTAGCAAACTGCCAGGATAGTCACTGACAAATCGACGAGATTGAACCGCTTGGAAAATATCACCATCCACAATATATTGTTTTGTACGCTCTACTATGTCACGATATTGTTCAAAAGAAACATTACAACGGAAGTTGGGTTTTTTGGAAACTTGCTGTTGTGGAAGGGGAGTCTGATCGTGAATCATACGTACAAGTGATTCGATGCTGGCACATGCCTGACCATAGTTTTCCATAACATGGTCGGTTTTTATATTAACAATTAATGTAATTTTTTGTTTTAAATGATCGTAGGCAATAATTTTATCAAATAACATCATATCAAAATCATTCATATCATCTCTTTGAATAGATAAGGTTGGCTCTGCATACTCCATCATTGCGTAAGCAAAATATCCAACAAAACCGCCGGCAAATGGAGGAAGACCTTCCATTCGAGGCGCTTTGTATTGTTGTAAAATATTTCGAAGGATATCAAGCGGATGATCTGTTGTAATGAGTTCTTCTTCTTGCCCTTTGCTAATCGTTACGATCTTATTTTTACAAGTCACACGCATCACTGGGTCGTATCCAAGAAAAGAATAACGTCCCCATTTTTCACCTCCTTCTACTGATTCCAATAAGAAAAAACGGGAAGAAAGTGTTTGTAATCGACGCAGTAATGTAATTGGAGTTACAACGTCAGCATAAATTTCACGGCTGACTGGAACAACTGGATAATCATTAGCAAGTGTTAAAATCGTATTACAATCTGGTGAAAACATGGTTTTGTCCTCCTTTTTCATGAATTCTTGTAAGAATAAAAAAAGCTTTTGTCTCATGTATTTTATACATGGGACAAAAGCTGTATACTTCTGCGGTACCACCCAAATTGGCAAAACGCCCTCTTAATCAATGTACAATCATACATCTGCTCTAAGTAACGGTGAGCACTCCGTCGACATCTACTGCTCCATAAAGAGGTTCAAGCCGCCCTCTTGAGACCATTCAGAAAAATCTATGCTGTTGTCTTCTCAGCCCTGACAACTCTCTGTATACACCCAATTTCACTTACTTTTCTCAATCATAGGTTTCTTACTTATTTTTGTTGTGTTAAAGTATAATCCGAAAATACTGATTTGTCAATAGAAAATTTAAAAAATTTGCGATTATCATTTTAAATAAAATTTGATGAATTTTGTTTAAATGTCGAATTTTTGAATCAATTTTATAGATAAGCAAATTGCTATAGAAGTCTTAAAAAAATTGTAAGAAAATACCCGTTAAATTACATAGTATTTATTTCCCAGATGCGATATAATAAAATTGGGGAAAGGAGAAAGAAAATATGTGGCTGTTTCATATTAGTATCATAAAAACAATAAAATAATGGAACTAAGAAGACATAGTAAATAAGTTAAGGAGGATTTTTGAGGATTTTAATGAGGAAATTCGGGTTTGTACTTATACTATCAATCTGTCTGATATTGAGCGGATGTTTCTTTCATCAAGAAAAAGATATTGGAGATATTCGTACAACTTCCAGCGTAGAGTCAAGCAGCAGTGATTGGATGACAACGCTGCAATCAGATAATTCTTTAATAAATATTATTTGTTCCAGGCAAGATGTATTAGGAAATATTGATATAAATACTGCTCAGATTTTATCAACTGATTCTAGAATCGGTTTGAGTGCGGCTATTATGAAGTTTACCAATCCAGAAGGAAAAGAAGCACTCGCAAGTGCAGTTATAAAAAGTGACCAAGTTATTAGTATAGAAGTATCAGAAATCGGAGAGGAAGCTTTTTTAAATTACAAAACGATGGGCAGCGATGAAGAACAAGGGGATTTTACCTTATATTCGGGAGTAGTTCGGGATGACAAAGTGACAAATATTAATTTTATTTATGAAAATGGAACAATCGTTACTACAAAATTACAGAAAAATGGAAGTTATTGTTACCTGGTTGTAAAAAAAGAGATGAATAATAGTGATATTATAAAAATACAAGAAATGGATGATGCAGGAAATATTATTTATACAGTGAATGAAGAGATAGAAATAGAAGAAACGACAAGTTATATGGTAAAAGCAGATGTTCAGCAACAGCAGACAGGACGGGCGATGACGTCCATTGCAAATTATTATAAGATGATGTATCAGGCATATTATAATGGGGATGTTCAAGAAAGTATGTTTGCAAATTCTTTGGATATGACCCAGGTGCAAAATAAAAATAAAATAACTGCTATGAGAAAATTAAATATGAATTGGAATTATTTTCGTTCTTTGTATCCTGATTACGCTCCAGCAAGTTCGATTATTGCATTGCATTTAGAAAGCTGTTTGGAACAAGGAGATGGAAACTATAAAGTAGTTGTGCAGATCAAAGCAAATGCAGGTCCCGCAGATTATTCACCAGAAGATTATTTAATAGGAGTGGAGCAAATGGATATGAATCAGAACCAACATACGATTCCTCCATTTGTTTCTGTAGGAGAGAATACATTTATATTGACCGATCAGGGAGGGAATTTTTTGATTCAAAAGCATATTTATGATGGACAAAAAGATTTTGAAGGGTTGGAGACAGTAGAAGTAGTTTTTGACCCAGCAGCATATCAAGCAGTTTTAGAAGAAAAAGGATGGGGATTAAAGTAACTCTGGACATATAAAAAAAACTAAAAAATTTCCTATAAAACTATAATAATTGATACTGACGGAATTACAGGAACATGGTATGATGAAAAAAACAATCAATTATGGAGGATTTGATTATGTTTGGGAAGCTATTGTCTTATAGGCAGCAAGGATCGAAGGTAGATTTACTATTTGAAAACCAAAAGATGGTAATAGAAGCATTTCAGGAGCAGATTTTAAACATTTTTGTTCCATTACAATCAAAGGAACATAATTCCAAAGCAGTTAACTTTGCCAATAAGGCAGAAGTCAATTTGAAAGTTTGCTGGGAGGATGAATCAGTTGTAATTCAGACGTCTGAGATTACGGCAAAGATATATCATGAAGGGAAAGTGGATATTTATAATAAAGAGGGAGTTTGCTGCTGCCGTGATTATCGCTGGAGTCGAGTACCAGCTCCTTGTATGAGCCAGGAAACGAAAAAACTGCTGGAAAGTGAAGGACATAAGGTAGAGGATGAAGGTGTTTCTCACAAGATTGAAGTAGTGAAGGCGATGGAAGGAGATGAACTGTTTTACGGATTAGGAGATAAGACAGGATTTTTGAATAAACGTCACTATGTTTATGAAATGTGGAATACGGATAATCCAGATCCTCAGGTAGATAATTTTAAAGTTCTTTATAAAACGATTCCATTTTTTATGACAAAAAGAAATGACTGTGTATATGGGTTATTTTTTGATAACACATATCGTTCTGTTTTCAATATGGGTAAGGAAAGCGAACATTATTTCTACTATGGAGTTGACGAAGGAAACCTGGATTACTATTATATTGCAGGAGATTGTTTGTTAGAGGTACTTACCAATTATGGAAAATTAACGGGAACGGTTCCAGTACCGCAGCTTTGGACATTAGGATATCATCAGTCAAGATGGGGATATGAATGGGAAAGCGAAGTCCGTGATGTTGCGAAAAAACTCAGAGAATGCCATATTCCATGTGATACGATTCATTTAGATATTGACTATATGGACAACTTTAAAGTATTTACATGGAATCAGGAACGATACGAAGATCCGAAACAAATGATAATGGACTTATCCGAAGATGGATTTAAAATTGTAACAATCATTGATCCAGGGGTAAAATTGCAGGAAGGATATGAAGTCTATGATACAGGTATCCAAAATGGATATTTTGTTCGAGACAAAGAAGGAAATGTTTATGATAATTGGGTTTGGCCAGGCAGTTCCGTATTTCCAGATTTCGGAAATCCAGATGTAAGAAAATGGTGGGCAGGAAACCAGAAATTTTTAGTAGATATGGGAGTGCGTGGAGTATGGAATGATATGAATGAACCTGCAAGTTTCCATGGAGAAATCCCGTTAGATGTAGTATTTACCGATGAAGGACGAGTAACGAATCATGCAGAAATGCACAATGTATATGGACATCTGATGGCAAAAGCTACTTATGAAGGTTTGAAGCATTATGATAAACGTCGTCCATTTATTATTACACGTGCCTGCTATAGTGGAACACAGAAGTATTCTACAGCATGGACAGGAGATAATCATAGCATTTGGTGTCATCTCCAAATGGCGATTCCTCAGCTTTGTAATTTAGGAATGAGTGGAATGCCTTATGTTGGCACAGATGTTGGTGGATTTGGGTCCGATACAACACCAGAACTTTTGACTCGCTGGGTACAGGTTGGATGTTTTTCTCCATTGTTTAGAAATCATACAGCAAAAGGAACTCGTTTCCAGGAACCTTGGGCATTTGGAAATGAAACTTTGGATATTTATCGCAAATATGTAAAACTGCGTTATAAATTACTGCCATATTTTTATGATTTATTCTATGAAGCAGAACAAAGAGGGCTGCCAATTATGCGTCCACTTGTACTGCATTATGAAGACGATGCAAATGTTCAAAATTTAAACGATCAGTTTATGGTTGGAGAACAAATCATCGTGGCACCTGTCGTAAATCAAGGTCAAACTATGCGGATGGTTTACTTACCAGAAGGAATATGGTATGATTATTGGACGAGAGAAGAGAGAAATGGGGGTTATTTCTTAAAAGAAGCTCCATTGGATACTTGTCCGATTTACATAAAAGCAGGAAGTATTATTCCGAACTTCCCAGATATGGAATATGTAGGACAAAAAGATGTGAAGCAGTTGACTTTGGATGTATTGGAAGGAGAGGGAAGTTATATTCATTATCAAGATGACGGAGAGAGTTTTGCTTACCGAGAGGGAGAATATAACCAGTATCAATTCACGGTTCATGCAGACGGAAGATTCCGTATTGAACTGCTGCATCATGGTTATGAGCCGATTTATGAAAGTTTCCGTATTCTGTATAAGGATAAAGAAATAGAAGTTCCATTTTGTGGGGAAGAAATCAAAATGAACCTTTAAAAAATAGGAGGGAATTCTCAGTAACTTCCTGCTGAGAGTTCCCTTTTGCTATTTCATAGGAAATACTATTTTAAAAAGTAAAGATGCTATGATGAAAAATTGAAAGAATAATTGGAAAATATAGAATAGAAAGGTTGGGATTCGTTGATGAAATTATATGTAAGAGAGGCAGGAAGCGGGGAAGCACTTGTATTATTGCATGGAAATGGAGAAAACTCGTCTTATTTTGAATATCAAATTCCATATTTTTCGCAACATTATCATGTGATTGCAGTGGATACGAGAGGGCATGGAAAATCACCGAGAGGGACAAAACCATTTACATTAATTCAGTTTGCAAAAGATTTGAAACAACTGTTGGATCAAATGGGACTTAAAAAAGTAAATTTGCTTGGTTTTAGTGATGGAGGCAATATTGCTTTGATTTTTGCAATTGTTTATCCAAGTTATGTCAATAAGCTGATTGTAAATGGAGCAAATATTTTTCCAAATGGTATGAAGAAAAAAGTAGAATTCTCTATATTTAAGCGATATTATATGCTGACTCTCTGTCCAAAAAAGACGGCGAAACTTCGGCATGAAAAAGAGCTTGTTGCACTTATGACAAAAGAACCGAGATTAAAATGGACGGATCTTTGGAAAATTAAAGCCCCGACACTTGTAATTGTAGGAGATCGGGATTTAATTTCGGAACGGCATACAAGAAAGATTGCAGAGTGGATTCCAGACAGCAAGTTAGTAATTCTGGCGGGAGGTCATTCGGTAGCGAGAGAAAATTGGAAGAAGTTTAATCTTCAAGTAGAGCATTTCTTATCGGAACCACATAAGATTCTACAATAAAAGAAATAAAAAACTGATTTGTGCCATTAGAGTGTGGAGTTAGGAGGAAACGTGCAAAGAAAAAAATTATATCGTTTCATGCAAAGAATGGCTGCTGTTTGGATTCTTCTGTCCATCCTTCCTGTCAATGCAGGTAAAAATGAAACAGCAGCCTCAGATGCAATGTATCAAAATCTAAGTTATATTCAAGAACAGTTTTCTGACAGACAAGTTGGTACACAGGCAAACCGTGCAGCTGCACAGTGGCTTGTTCAGGAATTGGAGTCGGTTGGATATTCTGTGAAAGAAGAGTCATTTGAGCAAAATGGATATACGTTTTATAATTATTTTGTAATGAAGCCAGGACAGAGTAAAAAAACACTCTATGTAGGAGCGCATTATGACAGTATCAATACATATGGAATTGATGACAACGGTTCTGGACTCTGTGTAGTTTTGGAATTGGCAAAGCGATTTTATTCCATATCCACTCCATATACGATTCAGTTTTGCTTTTTTGATGGAGAGGAAAGTTTTAAAACGAAACTGGGGTATGCGGGAAGCTGTAACTTTTGCAATACCCATATAGAACGAAAAAAAGATGCAGTTGCCTACATTAATATTGACAGCATTGCAGCGGGGGATGAATTGTTTGTCTATGGAGGAGCATGGGAAAATGGCGGTTTAACTAGAACTGGAATGTATCAATGGGCAAGAAGAGTGGCATTTCAAAATGGAATTGAGTTAAAATGCCTTCCAGAAGAAGTTGCCAATCCGAATGCAAGCGAGGCAGTGACAGGATTTCGCTCTCCAGCTCGAGAAACAGGCAGCGATCATCATTATTTTAATTCTGTATGGAAAATTCCGTATATTTATATTGAAGCAAATCGCTGGTGTGAAGAAGATGGCAGCGGCGGTAACGAAAAAACGAATCAGACTTGCCATTATCAGACAAGTGAGAAACAATTGGAAAAAACGGGGGGTCAGATTATGCATACAGAATGGGATGATTTGGATAAAATAGAAACATTATTTCCAGGACGTACAAAGCAGCATATGAAAGATGTCTATACGATTGTAGCAGAGCTGCTGAAAAATGAAAAACAGGGAGGCAGAGCAGATTGTATTTTCAATATGGAAGTACCGAAATGGAGTATTTAAAGAAGAAAGATCCAAAACTGAAAGAAGTAATTGAAAAAATCGGTTTCATAGAGAAAGAAGTAGATACCGATTTATTTTCCGCAGTTGTCCATCATATCGTTGGACAGCAAATTTCTATGAAGGCACAAAAAGCGATTTGGAAAAGAGTATGCGATGGATTGGGCAAAGTAACTGCTGCGTCTGTCTTAGAGGCTGGAATAGAGGGAATGCAGTCATTTGGTTTGAGTCTGCGTAAAGCAGAATATAGTTTGGATTTTGCTAGAAAGGTTCAGGCTGGAGAATTTGACTTAGAAGAAGTATGGGAAAAAGAAGATCAAGAAGCCATTCAAGCTCTAACCTCTTTAAAAGGAATTGGAGTATGGACGGCAGAAATGATTCTCCTCTTCTGTATGGAGCGTCCGAATGTATTTAGTTATGACGATCTGGCAATTCAGCGAGGATTGCGTATGGTTTACCATCATCGCCAAATTGATAAGAAAAAGTTTGAGAAATACCGCAGAAGATTCAGCCCATATTGTAGTGTAGCAAGTTTATATTTATGGGAGGTTGCCGGCGGTGCAATAGAAGGAATGAAAGATTATGCACCGAAGAAAGGAACAAAAACCTCCTTCCAAAAATCCCAATGAGTGAATCAGAGGGATTTTTTGGAGTTTGAGGTTAAAATAATTAATGAGAAGGAAAGAGAAATTGGATGACTTGTTCCATTTTTTCGTTCATTCCAATGGTATCATTTGTATTTAAAGAATAGAGGACGAGCCAATCGTAAGCATTTCTAGGGTCTAATTCATTCATTCCACATTCATTTAAAATAAGATTGATTCTCCACCAGTGTTCATCCAAACGTTGTTCATCGGTTAAATATTCTTCATCTAATTCATCATAATCATCATTCAAAACTCCCTCTGTTACAATGTATAAAAGTAATAATAGTTTACGACTAACATCCTTTTTGTGATTTAAAATATTAGTCAGAGAAGTAGCATTTGGCCAATCAGCTTTGAGCATTTTTTGGATGAGGGAATAGTTGGAGCGTTTTTTGCCAACTGGCATATGCAGCGTTAAATAATCATCCATAACTCGTTCAATGGAATATTCTTCCACTTTGAAATCAGAAGAAGCTGGATCAAAAGAAGGGTAAGGATTTTTTAAACATTCAAAACTTTTAATAAAATAGTCATATGCCCGTAAATGTAAAACACCAAAATTAGTGAGATTATTTTTAAATTCCTGAATAAAGGTTTCGTCATCTTGAATATTGGAAAAATGATCCATAATGGTTTGCGTTCGCACAGATTCAAAGCCTGCGTCAGGCAGTTTTTTTAGTGGAGGAATTGGAGGAAGCTGGTTTATAAAATCCAATGCTTCCAAATAATTTCGTCCTATTCTAAGACAGTAAGAAAAGGCGAGTTCTCTTGGCTCTCGATAATGAATTCCATAATCAGAAATAAAACCAAGCAAATAGGATGTTTGGGATTCTGAAAGATTTAGAGCAAATCCGATAATAAAAATATCTTCTCGATTTTGAGGAACTGTTTTTTTATTAGTCCAATTTCGAAGATTTCGAGAGATAGAAGCAGAAGAAAGAGCGGGTTTTGCTTCTGTAAATGCATGGAGAAGCCGCTCCATTAAGTCATTGCCAGAATACATCTTAGTAAGAGTTGGATAAAATTCACGGATTTGAAGTCTAGACTGCAAGTATTCTGAAGCATGGAAACTTGTCGTAGCAGGGTTGGATAACTGCTCGAATGCCTGATAAGATAAATCGGTTAAATCAATTCTCATAATAACCTCCTAAATAATTCTTTTTTCTTTTGTTTTCCATAACGTATAGAGTAAATATATTTGTTTATCAAATCGTTGATTTGAGTTGTTATAATTCATTATAACATGTTAATTTAGAAAGTACAATTTTACAAAAAAATTATGGAATAAACTTAAAAATCTGGTTAAATTATGTCATTTGACGGTAATTAGATGAAGCTTTATATCGAGAGATTTGATATAATAAATGTAGGATAAAAGAAAGGGGAGAGGAATGAGAGAGAATCGAACAACATTAGAAATTGGTGCAAAGATAAAATTAGGAGAAAATCAATATGAAGTCTTGGGAATTGTAGGAGCAGGTTCCAATGCGATCGTGTATCATGCACAATATCCAGATCAAATGCAGTCTGATTGCAATCATCAAGTTTTAATTAAGGAATTGTTTCCGTATACAACAGATGGAAGTATTTATCGAGCAGAAGGAGGAGAACAGATTGTTGTAGAAGAAAGGGGAAAAGAATACTTTCAGTTACACAAAAGTAGTTTCTATATTGGAAATAAAACTCATATGGCTCATTTATGGGAAAATCCAGAAGCAGCAGGGGGAAATATTAATTCTTATGAAAAAAATGGAACGCTCTATTCGGTTTATAGTTATGATGGAGGAATTTCGTTAGAACAATATTTAGAAGAAAACAAAAAAATAGATTTAGAACAGAGTTGTACAATGATTCAAAACCTGTTAGATGTTCTGGCGACGTTCCATAATAATGGGGTTTTGCATTTAGATATCAGCCCCGATAATATTTTATTGCTGCCATTATTAAAGGGAAAAAAGGAAATTCAGAGGAGAATTCTATTAATTGATTATAATAGTAGTTGGAATAGAACTTATGTAGATTTGGAAGGAATGTATTCTGGAACAAAGAGAGGATATTCCGCTCCAGAAATAATGTTAAAGAAAGTAAACTTTATTTGTCCAGCTACCGATCTGTTTTCCGTTTGTGCAGTTTTTTATCAGATGATAACAGGAAAACGATTGACAGAGGAAGAGATACAAAACAGAAAACTGAGGCAGTTTCAAATAGAACGTTGTTCCGTAACGTGGCTGTCCAGTGTGAAATGGAAGGTTCTAGAAATTATTACAAAAGGATTATGGCTAACACCCAATATGCGGTATCAAACGACTGAGGAACTCAAGGAGGCATTAATAGATTTGCAAGACCGTATTCAAAGAAGAGGAGTTAGCAAATCCGTTCTTTGGGAGATTAGTAAGAGGCAATGTACTGCATATGAAAAAACAAGAAAGATATCTTTGTATCAGAGCGAAGCGGTCATTCAATGGGATGGAAAAAACCAATTAACCGAGGCAGAGTTTTGGAATAAAGTCTATACAGAACGAAAGAGCGTCTTACTCACAGGTTCGGGAGGAGTTGGAAAAACAACGCTACTCTTTCGATATTGGAAGAAAATGACGAATCAGTATTTTGAAAAGCAGCCAGTTGTTTGGTATCTTCCGCTGCTGCGTTATCAAAACTGGAAAAATAAAAAGAATTCTAATGATTCCCAGCAGAAAGTTTCGTTTCTGCGTGGCTGTCTGTTAGAAGAAATCAAAACAAATGATCAGGTACATAGCATAGAAGATGCGGTATGGGTACTAAATCAATTAATGGATCAAGAAAATCAGCTAATTCTTTTGCTGGATGGATTGAATGAAGTTTCTATATCGAAAACGGAACTTTTAAAGGAAATTCATGAGTTATCCCAAAAACAAGGAGTTCAGATTGTATTAACAGAACGGGTTAATACCGTTACAAAGCTTGGAATTCAATCATTGATTCCATGTGAAATCCAGCCGCTGGGGGAACGGCAGGTAAGAGAAATTTTACAAGAACAGGAGATTTTATATCCATTGGAATCTGCGATGCAACAATT
>DVHN01000121.1 GCA_018712075.1 Candidatus Fimimorpha faecalis | reverse complement strand
AACAGCGATTAAAATCCTCTTCCGTCTTTCCAAAAAATTCCTGATCAAATTCGATTAGAAACATCTTTTGATAAGGTTCTAATACTGTACGTTCTAAAAGTTTTCCTGTTTTTTGTTCAATCTTCTCTGGTGATATTCCATTGATTAGTGAATACAAAACATACTCTTTCATGAAATTATTTTGTTTATCTTTCTGTAATTGATCTTCCTTTTCCTTCTCCAATTCTTCCGTCATACTTAAAATCGTATTCTGAAATTCTTTTGGATCTACTGGCTTTAAAATATAATTCTTCACTCCATATTGCATGGCAATTTTCGCATATTCAAATTCACTATATCCACTAAAAATCGCAATCTTCATCTCTCTTCTTTTGGGAGCAACCGTCTGAATTAATTCAATTCCATCCATAAATGGCATCTTGACATCTGTAATTAGAATATCTATTGGCTGCTTTTCCAAAAATTCCAATGCTGCCTTTCCATTTGCTGCTTCAAATATTTCCATCTGCATTTCTTTGGAAAAGAAACGTTTCAACAACATTTTTATTCCGTTTCTTTCAATCCGTTCATCGTCTACTACTAAAATCCGATACATTTTGTCACCTTTTTCCTTTTTTCTGTAAAGTATTCACTTGGAATCCACTTTGCCACTTTCTTATTTTATTATATCAACATTTCCAGTTTTGGGAAAGTAGTTTTTCTCTTGATATTTTGGAATAAATAGGATATACTGAAGCTATCAATTCTTTATAGTTATTGGTATTTATTTGAGAATTATTATTTTATTATGGAGGCATTACTATGACTTATGAACAGATAAAAGATATACTGATAAAGCACGACCAGCTTCATCTATTAAAATACTACGATAAACTAACGGAGGAACAACAAGCCAACTTACTGGCACAAATCTCCTCTGTAAACTGGCATCTATTAGAACTGCTGCAAAATAGACAAGATACCGAAACAGTAAAGGGAAAATTAGAACCACTTGGAGCTTTGGAAGTTTCTGAGATTGAGAAACGCAAAGAAGAATTTACTCAAATCGGAATAGAAGCTCTAAAAGCTCAAAAAGTTGGCGCTGTTTTACTCGCAGGCGGCCAGGGAACTCGCCTTGGATTTGATAAGCCAAAAGGAATGTTTAATGTTGGTATTACAAAAGATCTTTATATCTTTGAATGTCTCATTCATAATTTAATGGATGTCGTAAATCAAATCGATACTTGGGTCCCATTGTACATTATGACAAGTGACAAAAACCACGAAGACACTGTTCATTTCTTTGAGGAAAAACATTATTTTGGCTACAACAAGGAATTCATTCATTTCTTTAAGCAAGAGATGGCACCATCTGTAGATTTTAATGGAAAACTTCTCATGGAAGATAAAGATCGCCTTTCCCTTTCCCCAAATGGAAACGGTGGCTGGTTCCATTCTCTGCAAAATGCTGGACTTATCTCTCATATGAAAGAACTTGGCGTTGAATGGTTAACGGTATTTGCTGTAGACAATGTTCTACAACGAATCAACGATCCAGCCTATGTTGGTGCAGTCATTGCATCTGGATGTGACTGTGGTGGTAAAGTAGTACGAAAAGCAGATCCTTACGAACGGGTTGGCGTACTATGTTTAGAAGATGGAAAACCATCCATCGTAGAATACTATGAAATGACCGATGATATGATTCATTTAAGGGATGAAAACGGAAATCTACTTTATAACTTCGGTGTTATTTTAAACTATATGTTCCGTTTAGATAAACTAGAGGAAATTGTCAAGAAAGAATTGCCAGTACATATTGTGGAAAAGAAGGTTCCTTATATGGATGAAACTGGTACATTTATAAAACCAGATAAACCAAACGGATATAAGTTTGAAGAACTCGTCCTAGATATGATTCATCTGATGGATAGCTGCCTTCCTTATGAAGTGGTTCGAAATCGTGAATTTGCTCCAATTAAAAATCCAACTGGAGTTGATTCCGTCGAATCTGCCAGAGCACTTCTTCAAGAAAATGGAGTCACATTATAAGAAGATTTGGAACTAATCACAGTTAGAATTACTTGAATTATTATAAATGAGCGGTGGGAAGAAACGATATTTATTTGAAATAGTTTCTTTTTGCACCGCTCATAATCATCTCTAATCTTCTTAATTTTTTACAAAATTATAATTCTAGCAATTTTTCCATAAGACGGAATCCTTCTTCTATAAAAATTCCTGACTTTTTTGCTTCTTTCTCATTATAAGGACATCCTTCCTGTTTCTTTGTACTATCATACAACAAATATGGAACTGGATTGGATGTATGAGTCCGACAGCGAATCGGAGTTGGATGATCTGGCATAATGAGCATACGAAAATCTATCTTTTTATTTTCTAATTCTTTTACAACTAGTTGAATTACCCTTTGATCCAAATATTCAATTGCTTGAATCTTTCTTTCTATACTTCCCTGATGTCCCATCTCGTCTGGAGCTTCTACATGAATATAGGCAAAGTCATATCCATTTTCCGTTAAATCTTTTACCGCAGCCATTGCTTTTCCTTCATAATTAGTATGTAAGGAACCATTTGCACCTTCTACTTCTACTACATTCATCCCTGCTCCTACCGCAATTCCTTTTAACAAATCAACCGCAGAGATCATTGTTCCCCTTTTTCCAGTTTTTTTCTCAAAAGAATCTAGCTGTGGTCTAGTACCCGCTCCCCAAAACCAAAGGGAATTGGCTTTGTTTAATCCATTCTTTGCACGTTCCAGATTAACTGGATGTTGATTTAAAATATCAAAACTTTTTCTTTGCATTTCTCTCAGTACTTCATCGGATGGAAGATAGTCTCCAATTTTTCTTCCTAAAATATCATGTGGCGGAGTTAATTCTACAACCATTCCATGATTCCAGATTAAAAGATGACGATAGCTTGTTCCAACATAAAACTGATAGGTTTCACTTTCAAACACTGGCTTGATCGCTTCGATTAAAGCAGCTGCTTCCTCTGTGGAAATTTCACTGGAACTATGATCAATAATGCTGCGCTCTTCATATGAAATTCCCTCTTCTTCGGATAGAGTGACAATATTGCAGCGCAGAGCGACATCTGTTGGTTTCATATCCACTCCAATGCTCAACGCTTCCAGTGGAGAACGTCCCGTATAATATTGTTTTGGATTATATCCAAGTACCGCTAAGTTTGCCGTATCACTGCCTGGTTTCATTCCGTCGGGTATTGTCTTAGCCAAACCAATTTCAGAAACCATCGCTAATCTATCCATTTCTGGTGTTTTTGCATATTCTAATGGAGTCATTCCTCCCAATTGTTCCAATGGCTCATCTGCCATGCCATCTCCCAGTACTACAACATATTTCATAGAAATACTCCTTTCATTTTCATCGGTCAAAACCTTCCTACCTAATTCATTATGATACAAAAGTTCGGAAAAGTCCAGCAATTAATCCAGTAAAATTTTTCAGTACTCCACGCTTATGAGACAAAGTCCCTGTGCTGGAGCAATACCTGAAACGAGTTCTCGGTTTCCAGTTTCCAATATTTCTTGAATCATATCTGGACTCTTTTTTTCTTCTCCAATTTCTACTAATGTACCAACTATTTTTCGAACCATATGATACAGAAACCCATTTCCTTGAAAAAAAATTTGACATTCCTGTTCCGTTTCTTTCCAACTAATCTGCTCTATTACCCGAATGGAAGATTTTTTCATCTTTTTTTGATCACAAAATGGTAAAAAATCGTGCTCTCCGATCAAATAGGCTGCTGCCTGTTTCATCTGATCAATATGCAAAGGCTTGCCATAATTCCACAGATAGTTTCGTTCTAATACATTACGGATTGGAGAAAGATGAATCCGATAAGCATATGTTTTTCTTACCGCATTTAACCGACTGTGAAATCGCATTGGTACTTCTTCCATGGCAGAGACAACAATATCTTGCGGAAGATAATCATTGATATACTGCTGAAGCTGCTGGGCTGTTCCATTAAAATTTAACTTTGCATTTGCAACTTGTCCAATCGCATGTACTCCCGCATCGGTGCGTCCAGAACCATGCACTTCTATCGCTTCCCCAGTTAGTTTTTCCAGAATGGATTCTAATTTACCTTGAATTGTTTTATCGGTATTTTTTTGTTTCTGCCATCCATTATATTTTGTCCCATCGTACTGCAAAATCATTTTATAATTTTTCATTCTGCTTCCCCTTTCTCTTTGTTAAAAACTAGGTGGAGAACTCACCCATAAAATCACTGCTCCAGTTTTAGAAGTAATGAAATGTGTACAACTTGGTACAAAATAAAAAGAGTCTCCCTTTTTGGCTTTATATGTTTGACTTCCTAATGTAATAGTAATCACTCCAGACAATACATATCCAAACTCTTCTCCTTCGTGTGGATGATCCATATTCGTAGAACCTCCAGCTTCCAGTTTAAGAAGAATTGGTTCCATCTGATTTTTCTGAGCATTTGGAATAATCCATTTAATTGTATTATGCCGTTCATGATCTTGTTTTTCAAAATAATCTTCTTTCACAAATACAACCTGTTCTTCTGGAATATCATTAAAAAATTCTGCGGGTGTCGTTCCAAGACACTGCAAAATATCAATCAATGTGGCAATTGAAGGAGACGTATGATTTCGTTCTACCTGTGAGATAAATCCCTTGGACAGTTCCGTTCTATCTGCTAATTCTTTTTGTGTTAATCCTTTTAAGATACGTAACTGTCGGATTTTATGTCCAATATCCATTTTGCAGTTTCCTCTTCCTCTATATTATCTAAAGATTAATAATCCATGCTTTATTAAACTAAAAGTTTAGTAAAACTAAACAAAATTATTATACATTAAATCCTGTTTCTGTCAAGTATTTTCAGAGAAAAAAAGGTTTTTTTGTTTGAATTTTTTCGTTTTTGTGCTATAATGAGATTAATATGATTTTTCAAAGGAGGATAAAATCAATGGGAACAAAATATGCTGCATATGTCGGCTGCTACACATTCCACGGTTCCAGCAAGGGAATCTGCATTTTTGATGTGGATGTAAAAAAAGGACGGTTAAAAAAAAGAAAAGAAGTAGCCGTAAATAATTCTTCTTATCTGACCATTTCTCATAACAAAAAATTTCTTTACACTGTAGTGGATGAGGGTGTCGCAGCATTCCGCATACTACCTGACGGTGACCTGGATCATATTAATACAGCTACAATTAAAGGAATGCGTGGTTGTTTCCTTACTGTAGACTCAAAAAATAAATTTCTTTTGACAGCAGGTTATCACGATGGTAAAATGACAGTTTTAAAACTAAGGAATGACGGTTCTGTCGGAAAAGTAACGGACGAGTTCTATGACAATGGTATTGGAAGCGTTGCAGAACGTACCTTCCGTCCTCACGTTAGTTGTGTTGCTTTTACTCCAGATGAAAAATATGTCTGCATGGTAGATTCTGGAATTGACCAAGTTCGTATTTTCCGTTTCGATCATCAGAGAGGTTTCGTTCGCCTTGTAGATATTCTTCACTGCGAATTAAATTCAGCTCCAAGACATCTTCGTTTTAGTAAAGATGGACGTCATATGTATTTAATTTCCGAGTTAAAAAATTATATTACAGTTTACAACTATATTCCAGGTGACTCGCATCCTGAATTTGAATTTAAACAGCTTGTTTCTTCTGTTCCAAAGAAACATACTGAGATTTCCGCCGCATGTGCATTAAGATTCTCTCCTGATGATAACTATGTTTTTAGTTCTAATGCGGGAGAAAATACAGTCGGATTTTTTGAACGTAATATGGAAAATGGACTGTTATATAACAAATGTATTTTGCCAATCAGCGGAGAATATCCAAAAGATATCGCCGTCTTTCCTGATGGAAAACACATTGTATGCATGAACCAAGATTCTAATTCTTTAACATTTTTCACATTAAATTATGAAGAAAACGTTATTGTCATGAATGGTCTTCCACTCAAATTAGATAATCCAAATTGCTGTGAGTTTGTAGAATTAGAAGAATAATTTATTTCGCAGATTATAATCTTTTCATCTCACATCATTGTGAGCAACAATAACACCTTAACGATATAAGGCATATTATGATACCTCTTTTCATATATTAATCCAGACCAAAAGTTCCATCTGGATCTTGTATATGAAAAGAGGTTTTTTATGAATCAATTTCGTGCTGCTCAGCAAACAGATCAAACTGACCACGGCTATCTTCAAATTCAGGTTGTATCTTCTGAAAATAACTTTCCTATTCCCGATGCTACAATTACAATCCGAAACGAAACGTCTCCTGATACTGTTTTGGAGGAACTTCATACCAATTCTTCTGGACAAACTGATACGATTACATTGCCTTCTCCTCCACTTGAATACAGTCTCAATCCAGGAGAACCCCGTCCATACTCAGAATATTCCATCCAAATTACAGCCCCTGGTTTTGAACCCTTAAACATCGATGGAACAGAAGTTCTTTCTGGTGCTACTTCCATTCAAGATGCCCGCCTTCGACCAATTGCCCTTGGACCATCTCAGTCAATCGTCATCCCAGATCATACATTATATGGAGATTATCCTCCAAAAATCGCAGAAGCAGAAATCAAACCAGTGAATCAAAGTGGTGAAATTGTACTAAGCCGTGTCGTTGTTCCAGAAACAATCATCGTACATGATGGAGTTCCAACTAATTCTTCTGCACCAAATTACTTTGTTCCCTACCGTGATTATATTAAAAATGTTGCTTCCAGTGAAATTTATTCTACTTGGCCTGAAAGCACTATCGTTGCCAATGTTTTAGCCATTATGTCATTTACGCTTAACCGAGTTTATACCGAATGGTACCGAAACAAAGGATATGATTTTACAATCACTTCTTCCACTGCATTTGATCATAAATGGATTTATGGAAGAAATTTCTTTGAAAGTATTTCTGTTGTTGTAGATGAAATTTTTGATCAGTATCTTTCACGCCCAAACGTCAAACAGCCTATTTTAACTCAATACTGCGACGGCAAACGAGTCTCTTGCCCTGACTGGATGACACAGTGGGGGTCTATGTCTCTTGGAGAACAGGGATATAGTCCAATTGAAATTCTGCGTTATTTCTATGGCAATGATATATATATTAATTCAGCAGAACAGATTTCAGGTATTCCCGCTTCTTGGCCAGGATATGACTTAACGATCGGTTCTTCTGGCAATAAAGTCCGTCAGATGCAAGAACAGCTTCTAGCCATTTCTAATATCTATACTGCCATTCCAACCATTACTCCTTCTGGGTATTTCGGCGAAGATACCGCCGAAGCTGTAAGAGAATTTCAAAGTATATTCGGTCTCGCTGAAACTGGAATTGTAGATTTTCCTACTTGGTATAAAATTAGTCAAATCTATGTTGGTGTAACTCGAATCGGGGAATTGAATCCATAATTTTTCTCTCACAAAAAGGATGTTATAACACAAAAATAATCTTCCAGGATTTCCTTTTGTGTTATAGCATCCTTCTCTTAGTCTTCTCTCAAATATTTGATCATCCCAGGTCCTAACGTTTCCGTTGGACGGGCAAGAAATCCATGTTGTGTATAGAATAGTTCTCTCCCTTTCGCACACATTAAGTCAAACATCATTTCTGTTCCTGGCAATCGAAGCTGCTCTACAAATTCTTCCAGTCGGTTCAAAATCATTGTCCCAACCCCAAGCCGCTGTGCCTGCGGAGGAATGATCAAATCTTGCACATAACAAACTACTGCTCCATCTCCTACAATTCTGCCCATTCCAATTGGCTGATCTGCCAAATATGCTCCAACAGTAATCAAACTATTTTCCAATGCCTTTTGTGCCTGTTCTCTCGAAAGTTTTTTCCATCCTACTCGATCTCTTAATTTTAAATATTCTTCTACTGTAATTGTATTAACCCTTAATTCTAACATTATTTCCTCCTATATCTCATCTCAAGTAAAGCATTTCACGAATTAATTGAGAATTGAGATGATATTTTACAAAATAATTTGTCTTTTTATATAAAATATCCCTGTTTTTTAAGTTTGTTTTGTATAAAAGCCATAACTTTTTCATCATTTCTCTATTGTATTTTTTTTATTTTTCATGTATGATAGAAACTAGAAAGAACGAAAAAATTGATCAGGAGGGATTCCCATGGAAAGTAAAATGATAAAAATTTATCCTAGAAATAATCAATCCGTACCATTAAAAATTATTCCAGGACATTTCGCAACCAATCATTCTCATATTAATACTTATATTGATATGACGACACTAAAGACGAGACAAAGCGATGCACTGGCAGTTGCTAAAATGCTAGTAGAACAATATGTACATACCACAATCGTAGATACTATTATCTGTCTTGAAGGTACTCAGGTAATTGGCGCTATGCTGGCAGAAGAATTAACCCGAGCTGGTTTCTTCTCTCGAAACGCTCATAAAAGTATCTATGTCGTCACACCAGAACAAAATTCCAATACAAGTCAGCTAATTTTCCGTGATAACTTAAAAAATATGGTTACAAATCGTAATATTATCATATTAGAACCATCCATCACAACTGGCTATACTACATTAAAAGTTCTTGAAATGGTTCGCTATTACGGTGGTATTTTACAAGGTATTTCTGCTATTTTCAGTGTACCCGATAAGATTGGCGGCATCCCAATCAATGCGCTGTTTTCCAAGAAAGATTTACCAAGTTATCAAACTTACGATTATACGGAATGTCCATTCTGCAAAAACGGTATTCCAATTGATGCTCTCGTAAATGGATACGGATATTCCAAACTATAAAAAAGTCTTTCCGAGATATCTTTTCTATATAATAATACAACAACAAAAATTACAAAAGATTCCAAGCAAGTTCGTTTCTCCATATGATAGGAGTTGGAACTTGCTTGGTTTTTCTTTTCCCTCTTTTATTCTACCGCTTCTTCTGAAAGATCTTCTGGATTATAACAAGTCACTCCCAATACAACAACGTCGTACTTTTCTCCCGTTGCTGCCGTAGCAACTTGAAGGCTTGTTACATTACCATTGGCAAGTGCCTTCTCCCACTTATTCGTTACAGTTTTCATCGTTACTTCTCCTACTTCTTGACTGTCTTCATCCGTACTTGTCTGTGGTCCATAAATTACGGTTAATTGTTCCATTAACTGTGCTTGAAAAGCCTCTAAATTATCATCCGCATTTCTTCTTTCAAACTGAAATGCAACCTGAGCTAATTTTCCATCCTTTCCACATATAAGCTCCACCGATGTAGGAATCTGGTCTCCCATCTTATATCGAATTGTTGGATTATATCGAATTGCTTTTCCATTTGCCATCACTTCGGCTCTTCCAATATCATATCCAAGCACCGCCTCAATTTCTTCTTCCATCAGTCCCCATTTTAGATCTTTATAGTAATACCCCTCTTCCCCATGCAGCATTGCATTTAAATCAATTTCTTCCATTGTGGAAGGATCGGCAGTCTCTGCCTGAGAGTTTGGTTCATTGAAATTACTGGTTACTCCACATCCGCTAAAAGTCAATACAATCGTCATCACTACCAGCAAAATTATTGTTTTTTTCCACTGTACTTTCATTATTTACCTCCTAACGAACTCGTTCTGGGAATCCCACTTTTTTCTGTACTTTTCTTAACGTTTTCATTGCAACATAGTTTGCTTTCTCTGCATTTGTTTTAATGATGTTGTCCACATAATCTTTATTTTTTAATAAATCTGCCTGCTTATCTTGAATCGGCTTTAATATGGATGCAACCGACTCACCTACTGCCAGTTTAAATTCTCCATAACCCTTTCCGTCAAATTCTGCTACAATTTCATCTGGAGTTTTTCCAGTACATGCGGAATAAATATTAATCAAGTTTTTAATTCCAGGCTGTTCATCACAATAACGAATACATGCTTCGGAATCCGTTACCGCACGCTTAAATTTACGAATAATTGTATCTGAATCATCCGTCAAATAAATACTTGCATTGGCATTCTCATCCGACTTACTCATCTTTTTCGAAGGATCTTGAAGACTTTGAATCTTCGCTCCTACTTTTCCAATATAAGCTTCTGGAATCGTAAAGACATCTCCATAAATATTATTAAAACGCATTGCAATATCTCTCGTTATTTCCAAATGCTGCATCTGGTCCACACCAACTGGAACTACATCGGACTGGAATAATAAAATATCTGCTGCCATTAAAACAGGATACGTAAATAATCCTGCGTTAATATTGTCTGCATGTTTAGCAGCTTTATCTTTAAACTGTGTCATACGGTTTAATTCTCCCATATACGTAAAACAATTTAAAATCCATGCTAATTCTGCATGTGCTGAAACATGAGACTGATAATAAATACAGTTCTTCTCTGGATCCAAACCAGCAGCAATATAAAGTGTTAAAAGATTTCTAGCACGTTTTCTAAGTTCTGCTGGATTTTGTCGAACTGTGATAGAATGCATATCTACAACCGAATAAAAGCACTCGTATTCATCCGACAACGATACCCAGTTATTTAACGCTCCAAGATAATTTCCAAGTGTCAGTGTTCCCGTTGCCTGCATTCCGCTAAACAACATCTTTTTTCCATTTAACATAATTCAATCCTCCTAAATTTCATACATTATATGAGAATGCTTTGCTGTGAACTTTTTACTCCATAACTGTTTTTTATCTCATAGGATTATTACTCGAATGCTCTAATTTAGAATAGTATTTCCTATGAGAAAAAAAAGCTTTTGCCCCATGATTATGGGACAAAAGCTGAAACTTCTGCGGTACCACCCAAATTGGCAAAACCCTCTCATACATGTACAATAATACATATTACCGATAACGGCGGCTTCCGTCAGCACCTATTAATCTCAACTGAAATGTTCAGGCTGCCCTCCCAAGTCCATTTAAAATAGTCTATGCTGCTGCACTCACACCTCCTGCAACTCTCTGAATACATCCAACTATTTCTACTACTCTTGATCTGCGGTTTGGTTATTTATTCTTTGTTTAGTATAATGCCGAATATTCCGCCTGTCAAGTCTTGGATAAAATTTGATGTAAAACTATCCTCAATACAGCAAATCAGCCGATATTCTGCTTTTTCATTGATTACTTCTTTTTTACTAAATACTTTTTCACATATTGTCCAGTATAGGAAATTGGATTTTCTGCTACTTGTTCTGGAGTTCCCTGGGCAATAACCGTTCCTCCTCCATCTCCGCCTTCTGGTCCCATATCAATTAGATAATCTGCCGTCTTTATCACATCCAAGTTATGCTCAATAACAAGTACCGTATTTCCATTTTCTGTTAGTCTCTGTAAAATTTCTGTCAATTTATGGACATCGGCAAAATGTAACCCTGTGGTTGGTTCGTCCAGAATATAAATTGTCTTTCCCGTACTGCGTCTGCTTAATTCAGTTGCCAGCTTAATTCTCTGTGCCTCTCCTCCTGATAAAGTTGTGGATGGCTGTCCAAGACGAATATAGGACAATCCTACATCATATAATGTCTCAATTTTTCTGCGAATCGACGGCACATTTTCAAAAAATGTTAATGCCTCTTCCACCGTCATATTCAATACATCATAAATACTTTTTCCTTTATAGAGCACTTCCAATGTTTCTCGGTTATAGCGCTTTCCCCCGCATACTTCACATGGTACATAGACGTCTGGCAAAAAATGCATTTCAATTTTAATAATTCCATCTCCAGAGCAGGCTTCACATCTTCCTCCTTTGACGTTAAAACTAAATCTTCCTTTTTGATATCCTCTTGCTTTCGCTTCCGAGGTAGAGGCAAATAAATCTCTTATCATATCAAAAACACCTGTGTAAGTAGCTGGATTGGAACGTGGAGTTCGTCCAATTGGGCTCTGATCAATATTAATTACTTTATCCAGATATTCCATTCCTTCTATTTTCTTATAACTTCCTGGAATCAAACGAGCACGATTTAATTTTCGTGCCAATGCTTTATATAAAATCTCGTTTACAAGACTACTCTTTCCAGATCCTGAAACTCCAGTTACGCATGTGAACACTCCTAATGGAATGGAAACGTCGATATTCTTCAGGTTATTTTCTCTGGCTCCATAAACTTTCAGCCACTGCTTCGGCTCTCTTCTTATCTCTGGAACTGGTATTTGAATTCGTCCGCTTAAATATGCACCAGTTATGGATTTCTCACAATTCATAATATCTTCTGCGGTACCAGTGGCAACTACTTCTCCTCCATGCTCGCCTGCTCCAGGCCCGATATCCACAATAAAATCTGCTGCTCGCATCGTATCCTCATCATGTTCTACTACTAAAACAGAATTTCCCAAGTTTTTTAAGTGAAGCAGTGTATTTAATAGTTTATCATTATCTCTCTGATGTAATCCAATACTTGGTTCATCTAAAATATATGCCACCCCTACTAATCCTGAACCAATCTGCGTTGCCAGACGAATTCTCTGTGCTTCTCCTCCAGACAGAGTCGCCGTTGCACGAGCCAGGCTTAAGTAATCCAATCCAACATCAATTAAAAAACGAACTCGGGCACGAATCTCTTTTAATACCTGTTCTCCAATAGATTGCTGCATTGGATTTAGTGTAAGTTCACTCCAAAAACGATCCATCTGCTTAATGGATAAATTCGTAACTTCAAATATATTTTTATCTCCAATCGTAACCGCAAGCGACTCCTTCTTCAATCGCTGCCCCTTACAAGTTTTACATGGAGTGATTCTCATAAACGTTTCATATTCTGCCTTCATTGTCTCAGAAGCAGTTTCTCGATAACGCCGCTCTACATTTTTAATTAACCCCTCAAATACTACGTCATAGATTCCTTCTCCACGCTGTCCTTTATAATATACTTTTACAGAACGATTCGTACCATAAATCAACAAATCATGAATTTCTTTTGGATATTGTTCAAATGGAGTGTCCAATCGAAATTCAAATTCTTTACTTAATGCGTTCAATACTGCCCTTGTATAACTTGTTGGATCGGTACACGACTGCCATCCTAAAACAGTAATCGCTCCTTCATCAATACTCAAACTCTTATCGGGTATCATAAGATCTTCATCAAATTCCATCTTATATCCAAGTCCAAAACAAGTTGGACAAGCTCCAAATGGGTTATTAAAAGAAAAACTTCTTGGCTCAATCTCATCAATGCTAATTCCACAATCGGGGCAGGAAAAACTTTGGCTAAATGTCAAGGCTTCTCCTCCAATCACATCAATTACAACCAACCCATCGGTTAGTTTCAGCACATTTTCTAACGAATCGGTTAGTCGACGCTCAATTCCCTCTTTCACTACAAGTCGATCTACAATAATTTCAATATTATGTTTTATATTCTTATCTAAAACAATCTCTTCACTTAGATCATATTGATTACCATCCACACGTACTCGAACATATCCGCTTCGTTTTGCTTGATCCAGAATTTTCTCATGTCTCCCCTTTCTTCCACGGACAACTGGAGCTAATAATTGTATTTTCGTACGATCAGGAAGCTGCATAATATGATCTACCATTTGATCTACGGTCTGCTTTTTTATCTCTCTTCCACATTTAGGACAATGGGGAATTCCAATACGAGCATAGAGCAAACGAAGATAATCGTAAATTTCGGTTACGGTTCCAACAGTAGAACGTGGGTTTCGGTTCGTTGATTTTTGATCAATCGAAATAGCTGGAGATAATCCTTCAATACTCTCCACATTCGGTTTTTCCATTTGTCCTAAAAACTGTCTCGCATAGGAGGATAATGACTCCATATAACGCCGCTGTCCTTCTGCATAAATCGTATCAAACGCTAATGATGATTTACCAGAACCGCTTAATCCAGTCAAAACAACAAATTCATTTCTTGGAATATCTACATCAATATTTTTTAGATTATGCTCACTAGCTCCTCTTATTTTAATAAACTGTGACATCTCTATTTCTTCCCTTCGTTTAAATACAGTTTTAATTCCTTTAACTGATCTCTTAACTCTGCCGCTGCCTCAAAGTTTAACTCTGCTGCCGCCTGCTGCATTTTCTTTGTAATTTGTTTTATTAACTTATTCAATTCTTTCTCCGACATAGATTCTGGATCTTTTTCCAAACCTGCGCTCGCCGCTTCAGCTGCCTTTGAAATTCGAATTAAATCTCTTACCGCTTTTTTAATTGTCTGCGGTGTAATTCCATGTATTTCATTGTATTTTTTTTGAATCATTCGGCGCCGATTTGTCTCTCCAATAGCTCTTGCCATAGAATCCGTAATCTGATCCGCATACATAATAACATGTCCCTCTGCATTACGTGCAGCTCGTCCAACCGTCTGAATCAAAGATGTCTCTGAACGCAGAAATCCTTCTTTATCGGCATCCAAAATTGCAACCAATGCAATCTCTGGAATGTCCAATCCTTCTCGCAATAAATTAATCCCGACTAACACGTCAAATACATCCAATCGCATATCTCGAATAATCTCTGCCCGCTCCAATGTATCAATATCCGAATGCAAATACTTCACTCGGATTCCATTCTCACGCATATACTGTGTTAAATCTTCTGCCATCCGTTTTGTTAACGTTGTAACAAGCACCTTATTTTTTTGCTGGACCGTTTTATTAATTTCCACAATTAAATCGTCAATTTGTCCATTCACCGGACGCACATCAATCTCTGGATCGAGTAACCCAGTCGGACGAATGACCTGTTCTGCCCGAAGCAGTTCGTGCTCCTGTTCATAAACATTTGGGGTCGCAGATACAAATAACATCTGATTAATTTTACTTTCAAACTCAGAAAAATTCAGAGGTCGATTATCTAACGCAGACGGCAAACGGAATCCATAATTCACAAGCGTCATTTTACGTGAACGGTCTCCCGCATACATTCCTCTGACTTGCGGAATTGTAATATGGCTTTCATCTACAATAATAAGAAAATCATCTGGAAAATAATCTATTAATGTATGAGGAGCTTCGCCCGGCTGTAACCCTGATAAATGTCTCGAATAATTTTCAATTCCAGAACAGAACCCTGTTTCCTTCATCATCTCGATATCATAATTCGTTCTTTCCGCAATTCTCTGTGCTTCTAATAGTTTATCTTCTCTTTTAAAATAGGCAACCTGTTCTTCTAGTTCCTTTTCAATTTCTTTCGTTGCCTTTAATAATTTTTGAGGATCTACTACATAATGAGATGCTGGGAAAATTGCAATATGCTCCAATCGGCACTTGATTTCACCTGTTAATACATCAATCTCTGTAATTCTATCCACTTCATCCCCAAAAAATTCAACTCGAACCGCAGTATCGCTCCAGTTCGCTGGAAAAATCTCTACTACATCTCCTCTTACTCGAAATGTTCCTCGATGGAAGTCCATTTCGTTTCGCATATACTGAATATCAATTAATTTACGGATTACATCGTCTCGGTCTTTTTCCATACCTGGACGCAAAGATAACACCATATTTTTATAATCAATCGGGCTGCCCAATCCATAAATACAAGATACGGATGCAATTACAATCACATCTCTTCGCTCTGCTAATGCAGAAGTCGCAGAAAGCCGCAGTTTATCAATTTCATCATTGATTGCTGCATCTTTTTCAATATAAGTATCGGTAGAAGGTACATATGCTTCAGGCTGATAGTAATCATAGTAGGAGACAAAATACTCCACTGCATTTTCAGGAAAAAATTCTTTAAATTCACTATAAAGCTGTCCTGCCAATGTTTTATTATGGGCAATAATAAGCGTAGGCTTATTTAATGCTTGAATCACATTTGCCATCGTAAACGTCTTTCCAGATCCAGTCACACCTAATAATGTCTGAAACTGATTGCCTTCTTTAAACCCCTGTACCAGCTGCTCAATTGCCTGAGGCTGGTCACCCGTTGGGGCATATTCTGATACTAACTTAAAATGATCCATAATGCACCTCCAATTTTCAATTATTAGTAGTATACCACAAGCCCAGAGAAAAGTACAGTAATTTTTGAACATTTGTTCTAGTTTTCCATTAACCCAAAACTTTCTTTTTCCTTCGTACCAACCGAAATCTCCACTATATCTTTTCATATATCACAAAAAGGGCTGCTATAGAAAATGATTCAAATATTTGTTTCTGCCGCAGCACATTTTTATATTTGAATTTATTTTCCTAACAACCCTTTTTCTCTTTGATAGCCCAATCCATTTAAGCTTATTGTGTGATCTGACTGTTTATCACCTCAATCGCCTTTTGAAGCTGAGTATCTTGTGACTTCTCTATTGTTATTTGCTGTTGAAGAGATTCATCCAATGTAACTTCAATATCTGGTGCAATACCAGTTTCATGGATACATACTCCTGATGGAGTATAGTAACGGGAAACCGTCATTTTAAGAGCACTGCCATCACTGAGCGGCAAAACCGTCTGTACGATTCCTTTTCCAAACGTAGTTGTACCAATTAATGTTCCTAGCTTATAATCTTTGATCGCTCCAGCAAAAATCTCTGCTGCACTTGCACTATTTCCATTAATCAATACTGCCATTGGCTTTGTAAACGGAGTTTTTCCTTCCGATGTATAAGTTTCACCCTCTCCATTTTTATCCTGTGTATAAACAATCGTTCCCTTTGGCAAGATGCCTTCCAGAATTTGTACCACTGTTTTTAATAATCCTCCTGGATTGCTGCGAATATCTATAATTACTCCATTCATTCCCTGATTTTCTAAATCTTGCAGAGCATTTTGGAACTGAGATACTGTCACTTTATCAAATTCTGTAATCTGGATATATCCAATTTGATTTTCCAACATTTCATGTTCGACAGTTGGATTTTCCACATTTCGGCGCTCTACTTCCATCTCATGATATTCCCCATCGCTTTCTCGATACACCGTGATTTTCACAGTTGTACCTTCTGCACCCTTAATATATCCTACAACTTCATCTAAATCCATTCCCGTAACTTCCACATCTCCCACTTTCACGATATAATCGTTTGGAAGAATTCCCGCTTCTGCTCCTGGACAATTTTCAAATACACGGACAACAGAGACTCTTCCCTGCGTGTCACTTGTGACCATAACGCCAATTCCATAATAACTTCCGTCTATGGACTCATTCATTTCTTCATATTCTTCCTTTGTATAATACTCGGAATATGGATCATTCAATGCAGCAATGTATCCTTTATATACTCCATTTGCCAAATTTTCTTCATCGGTATCAAACAAAAAACTACTCTTTACATACGTTTCTAATACATCCAACTTGGATCGTACTGCTGTACTAATCGGTACCGTTCCTGATTGGGATGTGTTAGCGCTAGTATTTGGAACAATACCAATAACGAAAGAATTGCTCATAACTAATACACCAATAACTATTGCAATGGCTAACAACATCCCCAATGCCCCTGTCAATACCCCCTTCCAAAACCTTTTTTTGGATTTCTCTTCCATAAAATAATGACTCCTTACTATATAATTCGTTTGCAAACAACATTATCTTCCATAATACTGGATAGATGCACCTGGATAGCGTGTTCCTGACATATCATTTGGATTTAAATAGTCTCCTGTTATTGGATCCAAATAATCTCCGCTTGTTTTATTATAAATCGCATTGCTGCCTGCTAAATAGAGACGAAAATCCAAATGAGGACCTGTCGATAAACCAGTAGAACCAACTAATGCAATTACAGTTCCAGCATTTACGGTCTGTCCTACATTCACAAGTGTTGCAGAGCAATGATTGTACATTGTCATATAACGACCTCCATCATGGGAAATCCAAACTTGATTTCCACATCCTGAGTTACCAATATCTGCACCATTGCCAACATATACAACGGTTCCAGCCGCTGCTGCTACAATTTCAGAGCCCATTGGTGCATAGATATCTACTCCATGATGGAACAATGCGGTTCCAGCAACAGGCTGTACTGGTCTAGGACCAAAATTACTTGTAATTGTTCTTCCACTTGGAAGTGGCCAACACAATGAAAAACTTAACCCTGTACTTGGTGTTTGTACCGCTGTCGTTGGTGCTGTCGTCTGCACTTCTGTTGTGGCTTCTGTCGTTGGCGCCGTCGTCTGCACTTCTGTTGTAACTTCTGTCGTTGGTGCCGTCGTCTGTACTTCTGTTGTAGCTTCTGTCGTCGGTACTGTAGCGGATTCTTGTGTCGAAGTCTCAACCTGAGATTCCGCCTTCGAACCCTGTTCTTTGGATTCTGCTACTTCACCGTTCTCCTCTGCCCATTGGCTGACTTCTTGTGCATGTTCTTGTGCTGCCTGCCATTCTGCATTGGAGGTATCTTCTTTATTTTCCAGTTTCACTTCATCATTGGATGATAACGTTTCCTTTGCTTCCTGCTGACTCTTTTGTTCTGTTTTAACTTCTTCTTTCTGCTTTTTCTGTTCGCTCTCCTTTACTGAATCCATTTCTGCAGATTCCTTAATCGAAGTATCTTGGGACTTTTGCTGTGCTTCCACAGCTGCCTTACTTGCCAATTCTGCTGCAATTTGATTTACTTTTTCAACTTCTTCCTGCAACTCTTTTTGTAACTGTTCTGCTAAATTTTGTCCCTGAGTGATTTGATCATTATAATCTTCTAAATCATCCGAGGAATTCTTAACAGAATTATTTACATCTGCCAGTTCTTTTTGTTTTGCCTCTAAAAGAATCTGCTGCGCTTCTAACTTATCTTCCTGCTCTTTTTTACTCTTTTCTAAAGATTTTTTCTGTTTTGTAAGTTTTTCCTCTAATTCCTTACAATCCTTAACTGTTTTTTCATAACTATCCAGCATATCTCTATCATATACGGATATTTTGGAAATATACTCTGCACGGTTTAAAATTTCTGCAATTGACTTTCCACTTAATAACAATTCGATATAATCCGACTCTCCATTTTCATACATATAACGAATTCTCTTCTTCATTGCTTCTTGCTGTTCTTCGCATTTTTCTTCTGCTTGTTCTAATTCCTTCTCATTATCACTAATTTTTTCCTCAATTGTAGCAATTTCTTGTTCCAATTCATAGATACGTTTCGCAATTTCTGTCATTCTTGCATCCACTTCTTCTATGTATGTACTCAAATCAACTTGTTGTTTTTTCATCTGATCCAACAATTCTTGTGCCTGTTCCTTTTGATTTATTAATTGTTGGACATTCTCCTGTGCTGATCTCAATTGTTCTTTTTTTTCACTTACTCCTGCTGCCTGTGTAATTACCGCACTAAAAGCTACTGCCACTGCGGTAATCAATGCCATCCGTTTCTTGTTCCACATCATTTTGTTTCTCATTACTACTATTTCCTCTCCTAAGTTCTCCTTTTGGTTTTTATCTTTTACTAAACTACTTTAATCATTTAGTTATTCACTTTTATACTTTCAAATGTCTCCTAATTGTAAAGAAACTTCCAATAAATCCAATACCCTCTCCTAGCAATAAGGACACCGGCAAGAGTATCTGAAATACTTGTTTCACTGAAAGAAACTTTAACACATTTGATAAAATACTAAATCTTTCATTAATAATAACAATTATCTCTTTATAAAAGAAATATAATATAAGAAGCGGAATCACCGTTCCGATCAATCCTAAAAGCAATCCTTCAATAATAAACGGCGCTTTTACAAACAGATTCGTTGCACCGAGCCATTTCATTGTATGCATTTCTTTCTCTCTTACTGTATAAGAAAGAGTAATCGAATTACTAATTAAAAATACACTAATAATGAACAATACCCCTGTTACAAATAAAGATACCCATCCGACTAGACTTTGCATGTCTTCCAATCCACCAGCAGCCAATTCTGAATAAGTAACCTTCCGAATTCCTTCCATCTCTTCTAATTCTGCTACCAGTTGTTTTTGTTTCGAAAGATCTTTTAAATAAATTTCAAATGAAGCAGAACCAACAAGCGGGTTCTCTCCTTCAAATCCCTCCGCCAGTTCTGGCATTTCTGCAAAATAAATTTCTTTGAATTCATTCCAGGCATCTTCCTCTGTCACATAATCGACAGTTTTTACATCGTCTCTTTCTTCCAGCTCTTCTTTTAACGATAATATATCCTTTTCCTTCATATTATCTTCAAAAAATACAGTAACACCAACCGTATTTTCCGCTTCGCTTAACATATATTGAAAATTTGCCAATATTGCATAGAATAATCCAAACAGAAAAATGCATACAACAATCGTAATAACCGAGGCAACAGAAAACATTTTATTTCTCTTTATATTTCCAATTCCTTGTTTTAAACAATATCCAATTGTGTTAAGTTTCACTGATCGGTTCCTCCTTCTTGCAATCACTAATCACCTCTCCATCTTTCATAATGATCACCCTTTTTCCCATTGTTTCCACCAAATCACGATCATGAGTAACTACAACAATAGTTGTACCTATCTCCCGATTAATACGCTCTAATAATTGCATAATTCCTTTTGCATTTTCTTTATCAATATTTCCAGTTGGTTCATCTGCCAGTAAAATCTCTGGTTTATTTACCATGGCTCTTGCAATCGCCACACGCTGCTGTTCTCCTCCAGACAATTGACTTGGATAACTTCTTTGTCGTTCTGACAACCCTAATCTTGCCAGCACTACTGGCACATGATTGCGTATCTCCTTTGTACGAATTCCTATTACCCTTTGCGCCAATGCTACATTATCATAAACATTATAATCATCCAGTAATCGAAAGTCTTGAAAAATAGCACCAATTTTTCTACGATACTGAGGAATTTTTCTTCTAGATATCTTTCTGATGTTTTGACCATCTACATAAATTTCTCCACTTGTAGGTTCAATTTCTTTTAACAATAACTTAAATAATGTAGACTTTCCAGAGCCACTATGTCCTACTAAAAATACAAATTCTCCTTTTTCAATATGAATGGACATATTACGAATCGCATGGATTCCTTCCTCATAAGACTTGCTTACATTTTCTAAATGAATCATTTTCACACATTCCATTCCATCAAAAGTTCTCCCACTTTAAAACTTAGCTTCAAAGTGGGAGCATCAATTAATATTCTTGACTTTCCATATACTTCATATATTTTACAACCATAAGAGCAATCTTAAATGTAATCGCATCTTCAAATACTCTTAAATCCAATCCTGTACTTTTTTGAAGCTTATCTAACCGATAAACTAATGTATTACGATGAATATATAACTGTCTTGATGTCTCAGAAACATTCAAACTATTTTCAAAGAACTTATTAATTGTCGTTAACGTTTCATCATCAAAATCATCTGGAGAACGTCCATCAAAGATTTCCTTGATAAACATGCGACATAATGGCAATGGAAGCTGATAGATCAAACGTCCAATTCCTAAATTAGAATATGCTACTACATTTTTTCCACTATAGAAGATTTTTCCTACATCCAATGCCATTTTTGCTTCTTTGTAAGAACGAGATACTTCTTTAATTTCATTTACAATCGTACCGTATGCTACATGTACTTGGCTCATCGCCTCTGTGTTCAGCATGTCTACAATAACATTTGCTGTTTTTTCTAAGTCCTCTTGTTCTTCTGTTCCTTTCAGTTCTTTGACAAGAATAATATTCTTTTCATCCACTGCGGTGATAAAGTCTTTTGCTTTTGTCGAAAACAGGCTTCTCACTGTCTCCAATGCATTCGTGTCTTTTTCATTCTTTGTCTCAATAATGTAAACAACACGACGTACATTTGTTTCAATATGCAGCTTCTTTGCTCGATTATAAATATCCACCAATAGCAGGTTGTCCAACAACAAGTTTTTAATAAAGTTGTCTTTATCAAATCGTTCCTTATATGCAATCAATAAATTTTGAATCTGGAACGCAGCGATTTTTCCTACCATATAGACATCGTCACTTGCTCCTTCTGCTAACAAAACATATTCCAGCTGATGTTCATCAAATACTTTAAAGAACTGGTAGCCAGAAATTACTTGACTATCTGCGGGGGATATAACAAATGCAAGAATTGCATCTTCTTCCACCTCAACCTCAGAAAGTGTTGTAGCTAACATCTTTCCGTCGGTATCGCATACACATAAATCAATTCTAGTTATACTTTTTAAGCCTTCAATTGTGCTTTGCAAAATCTGATTTGAAATCATTTGTTCACACTCCCATTCTATTTTACTATATATATATTAAACCAAAACTTGAAAAAATAAAAGAGGAAATGCATATTTTTTTACACATTTCCTCTTAATTCTACAAATTACATATTACTAAAACATCATTAGTTAACAACTACTTGTTCTGTTTCCTTGTCAAAGATATGAATCTTAGTTAAATCAAGAGCAAAATCTACTTTGTCACCTGGTCTTGCAGCAGTACGTGGGTTAACTCTTGCTGTAAAGCTTGTATCACCCTGATCGAAGTATAAGAATACTTCAGCACCTAACATTTCATATACTCTGATTGTAGCATGGATAATGCTATCTGGAGATTTTGCTAACCATTCTGGATCATCATGAATATCTTCTGGACGAATACCAAATGTTATTTCTTTTCCTACATAACCTTTGCTAACAATTGCTTTTGCCTTATCTGCTGGAAGAGTAATCTTGTTATCAGCAAACTTAACAACAACGCTGGAGCCTTCCTGAGAAACAGTTGCATCTACTAAGTTCATCTGAGGAGATCCAATGAATCCAGCAACGAACTTATTCGTTGGCTTATCATATAAGTTCTGAGGTGTATCAACCTGTTGAATAATACCATCTTTTAATACAACGATTCTTGTACCAAGTGTCATAGCTTCTGTCTGGTCATGTGTTACGTAGATGATTGTTGTACCCAATCTCTGATGAAGTTTAGAAATCTCAATACGCATCTGTACACGCAACTTAGCATCCAAGTTAGATAAAGGCTCGTCCATTAAGAATACCTTTGGCTGACGAACGATAGCACGACCCATAGCAACACGCTGTCTCTGACCACCAGAAAGAGCCTTTGGCTTACGATCTAATAAATGTTCAATGTCCAAAATCTTAGCTGCTTCATGTACTAATTTATCAATTTCTGGTTTAGAAACTTTTCTTAGTTTCAAACCAAATGCCATATTATCATATACTGTCATATGTGGATATAGAGCATAGTTCTGGAATACCATCGCAATATCTCTATCCTTTGGTTCTACATCGTTACATAACTTATCACCAATCCATAACTCACCAGAAGAAATTTCTTCCAGACCTGCAACCATACGAAGTGTTGTAGACTTACCACAACCAGATGGACCTACGAAAATGATAAATTCTTTATCTGCAATTTCAAGATTGAAATCCTTAACTGCTACAAAGCCGTTTGGATATGCTTTACAAATGTTTTTCAGTGACAAACTTGCCATATATACTTTCCTCCCTGTTAACCTTAATGTTAGTTTTACTGATATCACAGTAACTCTTGCCTCATGTCCTTATAATACACTATTTCAAACAATTTGACCATATTGTAATTTCACAAATTAATATTTAAGCTTTTGGACATTTTGACATACAAAATAAAATTTTCATGAAAATATCAACAGATTTAAGTTCTCAGATAACTGGATTAGAACATTCTTACAAAGTATAATAAAAATGTTTCTATCCACGAAATAATTCAAACAAACTGTCTATTTT
>DVHN01000120.1 GCA_018712075.1 Candidatus Fimimorpha faecalis | reverse complement strand
TAACAAAAAATATATAATAAAATAAAAGAAAAAAGAATAAAAAATGGTATATTAGTGATATTTTTGCATGAAGTTATTAATTGTTAAATTATTAAATAATATTAATAAAATATGTGAAAATACTAGCATATATGGAAAAAATATGCTATAGTATTAAATAGAGTAATCTTAATTGAGATTATATTTAAGATCAGGAGGTTTTATTGATATGCCAAGAGGAAGAAAAAAGACAGTTAATTTAACAATTGAAGAACAGCTGAATGCATTAGAAACACAAATTATGGAGGAAGAAGCACGGCTGAAAGAATTAAAAGCAAAGAAAAAAGAATTAATTGCCAAAAAAGAAGAAGAAAAAGTTTCTCGTTTATTAGAAGTAATTAATTCCTCAGATAAGGATATTGATGATGTAATTCAAATGCTGAGTCAGCCAACACAGCAGTAATAGGTATGAAGCTGTTGATTTTCAACAGCTTCTTTCACTCTATACAATAATAAGCTAAGGGCTTATACTAGTTCGTGTGAATATGGTCAAAAAAAAATAAAAAAATAAAAATAAATTGTTGAAAACTCATCAAAGTATGGTATAATCAAAGAGGAAACATTATAATACAGGATCGGAATGCGCAATAGTTACCGGACTGTAGACTAGCAGCAGATTGGGGAAGATAAGAATGAATATTGGTTTTATTACGCATCATGATAAAAAGGCACTAATGGAGAATTTCTGTATTGCATATAAAGGGATCCTGAAAAAACATCATTTATATGCAACTGGTATGACAGCGAAGCGTATTGAAATGGCAACAGGTTTAACTGTAACCAAATTTCTTCCAGGTGCTATGGGAGGAGATAAACAATTTCAAAATGAAATCACAAACGGCGGCATTGATATGGTCATCTTCTTTCATTCATCGAGCTTTGAAAACAAAACGGACGGTATGAGTCTTGAAGAGATTACAAGAGTTTGTGATCTGTATAATATTCCGCTGGCAACAAATATTGCAACAGCAGAATCACTTATTATGTGTTTGGATAATGGAGATTTGGTTCGATAAAACATAAAGATACAAGAGTTAGTAAAGGTAATTTTCATCGAAGATTGCTTTTAAATAATACAAAGAGGGGATATCGGAGAATAGAATTTTCATATAAGATAATGGTACAATCATTTTGTACCATATCAGGGTGAAGGTTTATATTTTCCGATATCCCTTTTTAACATTATTCAGCAAGATTTTCCCATTGTTCCATAAGTGTTTCCAATTTAGTTTGGATTTCTTCTTTCTCTTTATTTAGTTTTATAAGTTTCGTTACATTAGTAAAGACTTCTTCATGAGTTAAGAGTTCATCAATTTCTTCACTGCGCTTTTCAAAACGGGCAATGGTATCTTCGATTTTTTTTAAGTCTGCCTGACGTTTTCGCTCTTTGGCTTGACGTTCTTTTTGCTGTTTCCAGTTTAGCTTGGAAGAAGATTCTTCCATTATTTGAGCTGAACTTTGTTCACTATTCAATGCAGCTTGAGTTAAGACATCCTTTTTCTCTAAATAATAATCATAATTTCCGATGTAATTAATAAAGGTATCTCCTGTTAATTCCAAAATGCGAGTTGCTGTTTGGTTAATAAAATAACGGTCATGTGATACATACAATAATGTGCCAGTATAACGATTTAATGCTTGTTCTAAAATTTCTTTGGACATCATATCCAAATGGTTGGTTGGCTCATCTAAAATAAGGAAATTGGAATCGGAAAGCATGAGTTTGGCAAGCGATACACGACCTTGCTCTCCGCCGCTAAGTTCGTGAATTGGTTTGAATACATCATCATTCGTGAATAAAAACGCAGCAAGTACGTTGCGAATTTGTGTATTTGTCATATTTGGGTAATCATCGGAAATTTCTTGAAAAATGGTTTTATCCATATGAAGGGTCTGATGTTCCTGGTCAAAATAACCTACATGTACTTTGGAACCCAGAGTAATGGTTCCAGCATCAGCTGGAATCAAACCGTTAATAATTTTTAAAAGCGTGGTTTTCCCAGTTCCATTATTACCAATTATCGCAACACGTTCTCCTCGCTTGATTTCAATATCCACATTCGAGAAGAGATGGTGGGAGCCAAATGACTTACTTAAATTACGAATACTTAAAACATCATTTCCACTCAATATATTTGGTTCCAGTGTTAAGTTCATAACAGCATCATCGCTCATTGGCTTGTCAAGACGTTCTATTTTATTTAACATTTTTTCTCGGCTCTCAGCACGGCGAATGGATTTTTCACGGTTAAATGATTTTAATTTTGTAATAACTTCTTCTTGGTGTTTAATTTCACGCTGTTGGTTCCAATACTGTTTCATTAAAGCATCCATAACTGCACGTTTTTTGATGCTGTAGGCACTGTAATTACCGATATAGGTACGTACATGTGTCTGATCAATTTCAATAATTTTCGTTACAACTTTGTCAAGAAAAAAACGATCATGTGCAACGATAATAACACTACCACTGTAGTTTACCAAAAAATTTTCTAACCATGCAATGGATTCCATATCCAAATGGTTGGTTGGTTCGTCTAAAAGTAAAATATCTGGCTTGGAAAGTAAGAGCTTTCCAAGTGATACCCGTGTTTTTTGCCCTCCAGATAGATGATCAACAATTTTATCAAATTCATCTGTTTCAAATCCCAATCCTTTCAATACTCCTACAATTTCACTTTGATAGGCATAGCCGTTTTCTAGTTCAAATTGATGGTGCATTTTAGAATAAAGCGAAAGCATTTCTTCTAGTTCTGTACCAGAAGCAGATTTCATTTTTATTTCTAAATTACGAATATTTTTTTCTAATGTAAGAATGTCTTGTTTTGCATCTAACATTTCTTCATAGATGGAACGACCACTTTGTAAGTTTTGATGCTGTGCAAGATATCCGATGGATTTTCCCTTTGCAATCGTAACTTCTCCACGATCAGCAGGTAGGATTCCCATGATGATTTTCAAAAGAGTTGTTTTTCCAGATCCGTTTATTCCCACAATGGCTGCCTTTTCACGTTCTTCAATATGAAAAGAGGCATCCGTAATAATTGTTTTATCAATGAATGATTTATTAATATTATTGCAGGCTAATATCATAATTTCACTTCCTGTCGTTATAAAAATAAAAGTAACCGCATTCTAGTTTACTAAAAAACCCAAATGATGTCCAGTAGGATGGTAAAATTTTAATGAAAAATAGGCATTCGGGATAGTTTTTTATTTATGATTGACATTTTTTTGTCAAAAAGTTATAATAATATATATGATCGAACAAGGAAGGGCGGATTAAAGTGGAGAACAAACCAATTTCAAAGGCAGTAGTAAAACGATTGCCAAGATACTATCGTTATTTGGGGGAATTAATGCAGGAAGGAGTGGAGAGGATTTCATCGAATGAATTGAGTGAACGGATGCAGGTAACAGCTTCACAAATCCGACAAGATTTAAATAATTTTGGGGGATTTGGTCAACAGGGATATGGTTATAACGTATCTTATTTACATGGGGAAATTGGCAAGATTTTAGGTTTGGATAGACAGCATAATTTAATTGTAATCGGTGCTGGAAATTTAGGGCAGGCAATTGCAAATTATGCAAACTTTGAACGCAGTGGATTTTTTGTAAAAGGTATGTTTGATATTAATCCGAGATTGATTGGAATGACAATTAGGGGGATTGAGGTTTATTCCATTGAAGACTTGGAAGAATATATTCAAAAGAATCAGATTGAAATTGCGGCATTAACGCTGCCAAAGTTAAAAGCTGAGGCGATGGCAGAACGATTAGTACAGTATGGAATTAAAGCAATATGGAATTTTGCACATACTGATTTAAGTGTTTCCAAAAAGGTTGTTGTGGAAAATGTGCATCTTTCCGAAAGTCTTATGCGTTTGTCCTATCGTATGGATCATCCAGTAAAAAAGAAAAACTAAAAAATTGGAGTAATGTATGATTTTAGGGATAGGAATTGATATTGTAGAAATACAACGAATCCAAAAAGCAATTCAAAATGTTCGATTCCTGGAAAAATGTTTCTGTCAGGAAGAAAGAGATGGTATTCATCGTGTGGAATCATTCGCTGGTAATTTTGCAGCAAAAGAGGCTGCGGCAAAAGCATTAGGAATTGGGTTTCGAGGATTTGGCCCAGGACAAATTGCTGTTTTAAGGGATGAATTTGGAAAACCTTATATTCGATTCTATGGTAAAGCAAAAGAAAGAGCAGAACAACTGGGAGTAACTTGTATTCATGTTACAATTTCACATGAGAAATGTTATGCGATTGCTAATGTAATCTTGGAGTAAAAAAAGTTGCTGTAAAGTAAGAATAGAAGGCTGTGTGTCAAAACATTGTCCAAATTAGAATGATAGGTCAATAGGAGGATTATTCTTTGGATAGTAGATTGGAACACAGCCGTTTTTGTGTTATTTATAATCTGTTATTGTAGTTGATAAAGAGTTAGGAGGAAAATTATGGAATATATTTTAACAGGAAAACAGGCTCAGCTAGTAGATCAATATTCAATTGGGACGGTAGGAATTCCGTCAGTTGTATTAATGGAACGTGCTGCAATGGCAGTGACAAAAGAAATTATAGCAGTAACAAATCCAAGCATGTCCGTATTAGTATTGGCAGGTATAGGAAACAATGGAGCCGATGGATTGGCAGTGGCCAGGATGCTAAAACATAAGGGTTATCAAACAGTAGATATACTTTCTTTTGGGAATGTAGAGAAGGCAACAAAGGAGTGGAGCTGCCAAAAAAAAATTTTGGATTCTTTGCAAATTGTGGTAGAAGCGGCCAGAGAAGAAATGGTAGAAGAATATATTGCCAAAAAAGAATATAAAATAGTAGTAGATGCTTTATTTGGTATTGGATTAACAAGAGATGTAGGAGGTATGTTTGAAAAAGCAATTCGTCAAGTGAATCAAACAGAAGCTCTTGTTGTGTCAGTGGATATTGCTTCAGGCATTCATTCTGATACAGGAGAAATTATGAAAACAGCAGTGAAAGCAGATATTACAGTAACGTTTGGATATCAGAAGATGGGGCATATTTTTTATCCTGGAGCAGAATATACAGGAAAACTTGTAGTTGAGGATATTGGATTCCCAAACGCAGCGTTGGATCAAATAAAAAATAAAGCATTTACTTATACAAAACAAGATTTAAAAAAACTTCCCGATCGTTTGGCGAATGGAAATAAGGGAACATTTGGAAAGGTTCTTGTTGTTGCTGGTTCCAAAAATATGGCGGGAGCTGCTTATTTATCTGCGTCGGCAGCGTATGCGATGGGGGCAGGATTGGTTCGAATTTTAACCGTAGAAGAGAATCGGCTGATTTTACAGACATTGCTTCCAGAAGCCGTAATGACGACGTATGACTGCAATGAAATTGAATGGAAATCTGTGGATGATTGTCTAACATTTGCAGATGTAGTTGTGCTTGGACCAGGTTTGTCGGTAGCAGATCATGCTGGAAAAATGGTCGATTATATTATGACAAATCGTAAAGTACCATTAATTTTAGACGCAGATGGAATAAATCTTCTGGTCAAATCACAAAAATGGTGTTATGATAGGGAAGACCTGATTCTGACTCCTCATTTAGGTGAATTAAGCCGTTTGACAAAGAAATCAATTGAAAAACTAAAGGAAGATTTACCTAAGAATGCAATGCAGTTTGCACAGCAATATAATATTATTGCTGTATGTAAAGATGCACGTACAATTGTAGCAGATGGAATGTCGAATCTCTATGTTAATAAAAGTGGTAATAGTGGGATGGCAGTTGGAGGAAGCGGTGATGTACTAACAGGTATAATTGCTGGATTAGTTGCCCAGCAATGTGATACTTATTTATCTGCATGTTTAGGAGTTTATTTGCATGGATTGGCTGGAGACTGGGCAAAAAAGCAATATGGTGAGTACAGTATGAAGGCGTCCGATTTAATTCAGGGAATTTCTGCAGTGACAAAAGAAAGCTCTGATAAGGATTTCTTTTACACAGAACGAGAATAAAAAGATATGTAATTGCTAAATGATGAAAGAAGGATTCAATTAAGATGAAACAATATAAGCGAGTTTATGCAACTGTAGATTTAGATGCGATTCGTCAGAATATGGAAGCAATGAAGGCAAATATTGCAAAAGGGACAATGATTTGTGGTGTTGTAAAGTCAGATGGGTATGGACATGGAAGTGTGCCAGTGGCAAAAGCAGTGGAAGATCTTGTGTGGGGATATGCAGTTGCAGCAGTGGAAGAAGGATGGGTGCTAAGAGATCATCATATCACGAAGCCAATTTTAGTACTTGGTTATGTACCAGAGGAAGAATTTGAATCTCTTGTAGAACAGGAGATTCGCTATACGGTTTCTGAATGGAAGGAAGTTGAAATCCTTTCTAAAATAGCGCAAAAATTAGGAAAGAATGCTTATGTACATATAAAAATGGACACAGGTATGGGAAGAATTGGACTCCGTTTTGCTGAGGAAATATTAACATTGGCACAGAAAATAGAAACCCTTCCCAATATTGTTATCGAGGGAATTTTTACTCATATGGCGACCGCAGATATGGCAGACAAAACAAAGGCAAAAGAACAAATACGGATGTTTAAGGAAATGCTGCAATTGTTGGAAAACAATGGAATTTATATTCCAATTCGACATTGCTCTAATAGTGCGGGAATTATTGATCTGAAAGAAGCAAATATTGATATGGTTCGTGCAGGAATTGCACTGTATGGACTTTATCCTTCGGAAGAAGTAAATAAAGAAAATGTTTGTCTGACCCCTGCGTTAGAATTAAAGAGTATTGTTAGTTATTTAAAAACAGTTCCAAAGGGATCTCCAATTGGTTATGGAGCTACTTTTGTAACGCAGAAAGAAACGAAAGTTGCGACGGTATCAATTGGCTATGGAGATGGATATCCAAGAGCTCTTTCTAACAAAGGCTATGCGCTTGTGAGAGGAAAAAAAGCACCGATTATTGGGCGTATTTGTATGGATCAGTTTATGATGGATGTTAGTGATATCCCAGAGATACAGCAGGGAGATACGGTGACTTTAATTGGAAAGGATCAGAACGAACAAATTACAGTAGAAGAATTGGCAGAATTAGCGGGAACCTTTAATTATGAATTTGTATGTGACCTTGGAAAGAGGATTCCAAGAGTTTATATATCAGGAGGAAAAATTGTAGGAACAAAAGATTATTTTCATGATCAATACATGGATTTTAAATGATTCGCATGATTGTCGAATTGCGGCGATAGATTTCAGAATACACACTGATACTTTGGGAGATACTGGAATTATCAACAAGTAATGGAGTGTGAATTCAGTGATTATTAGACGTGGAGATATTTACTATGCAGATTTAAGGCCAGTGGTAGGTTCCGAACAAGGAGGAATCCGACCAGTGCTTATCATTCAAAATGATATAGGCAATAAACATAGTCCTACAGTCATTTGTGCGGCAATTACTTCTAGAATGAATAAGGCAAAACTGCCGACTCATATTGAAATTGATTCCAAAAGCTGTGAGATTGTGAAAGATTCTGTTATTTTACTAGAGCAGCTTCGAACAATTGATAAAAAGAGGTTGAGAGAAAAAGTATGTCATCTGGATCAGAATGTGATTCAGAAAGTAGATCAGGCGCTCTGTATCAGTCTGGATATTAATACATAACAGGAAATCGCCTGGACAATTTTTCATCATGAAAATCCAACCAAATGAAGCTGAAAATTCAAGACTTAACTGCAAATCTTCGTATAGGATTTAAGTCAGTGCCTATAGAGGCGGGAGTTTTTCTTCATCTGATAAAAATTTATGTTTTCTAAGCATATTTACGCCGTCATCTTGTAGGATTTACTTGCAAACTCATAAAAACAGTGGTAAAATATATGCGGAAATTTTATCTCAAATTTAGAAAAATCTAATATAGGGTGAAATGAGTCTATGATGAATGAAATGCAAGGAAACTTGAGTAGAGGAATTTCTTATTTTTTGTTCAAAGATAGAAATCATGAAAAGCCGAGAGATATAAAAAATAAAACAGAGTTTTAAAAACAAAGGAAATCTCCAAGGGAGCTTTCCTTTGTATGCCATGAAAACGAAAAAGAAGGAGCGTTAGATATGTCGGGACATTCCAAATTTGCCAATATTAAGCACAAAAAAGAAAAAAATGATGCTGCAAAGGGAAAAGTTTTTACGAGAATTGGAAGAGAAATTGCGGTTGCAGTTAAAGAAGGCGGAGCAGATCCAGCGAATAACAGTAAATTACGTGATGTAATTGCAAAGGCAAAAGCCAATAATATGCCAAATGATACAATTGACAGAAGTATTAAAAAAGCAGCAGGAGATGCAAATGCAGCGAACTATGAATCCATTACTTATGAAGGATACGGTCCAAGTGGAACAGCGATTATCGTTGAAACATTAACGGATAATAGAAATCGTACTGCATCCAATGTGCGTAATGCATTCACAAAGGGTGGAGGCAATGTTGGAACAACTGGTTGTGTTTCATTTATGTTTGATAAAAAAGGACAGATTATTATTGCAAAGGAAGATTGTGAATTAGAAGCAGACGATTTAATGATGATGGCACTGGACGCAGGAGCAGAGGATTTCTCAGAACAGGAAGATAGTTATGAAGTAATCACCGATCCAGATGATTTTTCTGCGGTACGTGAAGCATTAGAAGCTGAAAATATTGTTATGGCAGATGCACAAGTAACGATGATTCCTCAAACTTGGGTAGAATTAACAAGCGAACAGGATATAAAACAAATGAATCGTATTTTAGATTTGTTAGACGAAGACGATGATGTGCAAGAAGTATATCATAACTGGGATGAATAAAATCGAAAAAAGTTTTCTTTAAAAAAACCGATGTATGGAGCAATATTGCAATATTTGCTTCATACATCGGTTTTTGGTCATTATCTCGTTATTTCACTCTTTTATAAATGATTGGTTCGTCATATCCAAATGTTCTTTTTCCATTTACTTCCATTGATTCAGAAACTTCCAACTGTTCTTCTGAAAAGCGTTCGTATAATGTGAATTTAAGTATTGGGGAAAACATGCTGACACTGCCGCCTTCCCATATTCCGTTGTTCTGTTTATAAATAGCAGGTGTAAATTTCTGGGATACAGTTAGGCTGTTATAATCAATTGGATTTAACTGATCATAAGTAAAACTATCTTTATTATAACCAGTTGGCATTTCATAAGAAGTCAATTTCACTCCGTCATCTTCTTCTGTGAATAGAAAAAGATGAGGGGATGCATGTGTATTACCATTTGTAGTGTAATAACTTTCTTCTAAGAGAAAGTATCCTTCAAAATTTTGCGGAAGATCCATTATTTTATCATTGCACACCGTATTGATATGTTTGGCAAACGGAAAACTGATTGCCCCATTGTTCTGCATTTCTTTAAATTGTTCATGGTTATCAAAGTTTCCTGATAGAATACGAATAAAATCTTTTAAATAGTTCATTGTAAATTCTCCTTTAGTATTCGATTAGCTGAGCAACTTTTTCTAAAAATTGAGCGCAGCGTAAAGAAGCTTGTTCTAAATAATCATAAAAATCGACTTTTTCCTTCGTATTTGGTTTATCCGTAATAGAACGAATAATTACAAATGGCAGTTGACAAAGTGTACATACTTGAGCGATGGCAGCACCTTCCATTTCGTCACACTGAGCCTGGAACTGGTTATATAATGATTGCTTTATAACTGGATCGTTAATGAATTGGTCGCCTGTAGCAATAATTCCTGTTATAATACGGTGACAGGAATCGGTTTGCATAATCGCTTGTTTTGTTAATTCGATTAAATGAGAATCTGCCTTTAAGTACTGTCCCAGTTCTGGCAATTCTCCAGGTTTTCTTCCAAATACTGTCAGGTCAAAATCAAATTGAATACATGCAGTGGAAATAATAATATCCAAATAATTCAAATCATAATTTAATGCACCAGCGGAACCAACATTGATAATACAGGATGGAGAAAAATGATCAATCATAAGTTGTGCTGTATGGGCAGCATTGACTTTGCCAATTCCGGATTTTACGAGAATACATGGCTTTTGGGATAAAAATCCAGTAAAGAAAGTTTTGCCGTAGAGTTGTTTTGTTTCCATATGTTCTAATTTTTGTTTTACGGCATCCATTTCCTCTTCCATTGCAGCGATAATTCCAATCTTTTTCATGGCTGATACTCCAAATTTTCTGGATGTAAACAACATAGCACTTCTTTATAAAAGATCTGGGCTTCATATTTAGCCATAGAAAGATTCATATCCAAATAGTTGCCGCAAGAGCGAGCATCTGCTCCTGGAACATCTCCCTGGAAATTTATAATGAATTCAAACATTTCTTTTATAATAGGCACAATGTCAGAGGAAGTGAGATTACCTGCAAAAATAACATAAAAGCCAGTGCGGCATCCCATTGGCCCAAAGTAAATGGTTTGATCTTTATAAGTTGGATGATTCCTTAAAAAAGTAGCTCCAAGATGTTCTATTGTATGGATTTCAGCAGTATTCATAACTGGTTCTTTATTTGGTGTTTTCATGCGAATATCAAATGTTGTTAGGATTTGATCATTGATAGTATCCTTTCTGGAGACATAAATTCCACGAAGTAAATTTAAATGGTTTACCTGAAAACTTGCGATTTTATCCATAATAACCTCCTATAAATTTATTCCTTTCTAATTCTAACCCATTTTGTATAGTTTTACAATGGTTAGTTATAGAGGGAAGGATGATTTGTTATAATCAATTTTTCATTGACAACTGGATAATCTTTGATTAGAATAAGAATAGAACCTAAGGGGTTTACTAGGTTTGAATTTTAGTACTAAAAAGGAGAAGTGAATTATGAACAAAGAACAAGTAATTACAAAATTGAAAGAAGAGGGGATTGTAGCAGTTGTTCGTGCAGAAAATCAGGAACAGGGAGAAAAGTTAATTGACGCCATTGTAGCTGGTGGCATTAATTTTATCGAAGTAACGATGACAGTTCCTGGTGCAGTAGATATTATTAAAGCATTGGCTGCTAAGTATAAGGATAGCGATGTTGTAATTGGTGCAGGTACAGTATTAGATCCAGAAACAGCTAGAGCCGTTATCTTAGCAGGAGCAGAATATGTCGTATCTCCATCTTTAAATGAAGAAACAGTAAAACTTTGCAACCGTTATAGAATCCCTGTTATGCCAGGAATTATGACGGTAAAAGAAGCAGTATCCGCATTAGAGTTAGGCTGTGATGTAATAAAAGTTTTCCCAGGCAATGCATTTGGACCATCCATCATCAGCGCATTCCGTGGACCATTGCCACAAGGCGTATTTATGCCAACTGGTGGTGTAGACGTAGATAATGTAGAAAAATGGATGAAAGCTGGTGCAGTAGCAGTTGGTACAGGTTCCAATTTAACAGCTGGCGCAAAAACAGGCGATTATGCAGCAGTAACTGCAAAGGCAGAAGAGTTCGTAGCAGCTGTTCGTAAAGCTCAAGGACGTTGCTAATCTATTTATTTAAAATATAGTAAAGCATTTAAGGAGAAGAGAAAATGGCAAGAGTGATTACAATGGGTGAGATTATGTTAAGATTATCTACACCAGGAAATGAAAAATTTATTCAGGCAGATGAATTTGATATTAACTATGGCGGCGGAGAAGCAAATGTAGCAGTTTCTTTGGCAAATTATGGACATGATGCAGCATTTGTAACGAAGGTTCCAGAAAATCCAATTGGAGAATGTGCAATTGCAGCATTAAGAAAATATGGCGTAGATACGAAGTTTATCGCAAAGGGCGGAGAAAGACTTGGTATTTATTTCTTAGAAACTGGTGCTTCTATGAGAGCATCCAATGTTGTTTATGATAGAGCACATTCTTCTATTGCTACTGCAAAATCGGAAGATTTTGATTTTGATGCAATTTTTGAAGGTGCAGATTGGTTCCATTTTACAGGAATTACGCCAGCTGTTTCTGATGAAGCTGCTGAGGTGACAGAAGCAGCGTTAAAAGCAGCAAAGGCTCATGGTGTAACCGTATCTGTGGACTTGAACTTCCGTAAAAAATTATGGTCTTCTGAAAAAGCACAAAAGGTTATGACTAATCTGATGCAATATGTAGATGTATGTATCGGTAATGAAGAAGATGCAGAAAAGGTTCTCGGATTTAAGCCAGGAAATACAGATGTAACAAGTGGCGAATTAGAGTTAGCTGGTTATGTAGATATTTTCAAACAGATGGTAGATAAGTTTAATTTTAAGTATGTAATCAGTTCTTTGAGAGAAAGTTATTCTGCATCCAATAATGGATGGTCTGCATGTATTTATTCTCGTGATGATAAAGAATTCTATCATTCCAAGAAGTATACGATTAACCCAATTGTGGATCGTGTAGGTGGTGGAGATTCCTTTGCGGGCGGAGTAATTTGTGGATTTGTAGATGGAAAGAATTATAAAGATGCATTGGAATATGGTGTAGCTGCATCTGCATTAAAGCATACAATTCCTGGCGATTTCAATCTTGTAACAAGAGCCGATGTAGATTCTTTAGTTGGCGGAGATGGTTCAGGCCGTGTGCAGAGATAGGAAATAGGCTAAAAAGACTGTCCCAAAAGAAATTGAACTTTTGGGATAGTCTTCTTCTTAAATATATAAAAATTGGTTGGATGTTTTGGTTTTACAATTTGAGAAAAAGGTGGGATAAGAGAAATGATGAGGTGGAGTGAAGAAGTTACGAATGTATTAGAACGGAATGGTTTATTTGAAAATGAGGAACATAGAGAACGTTTTCGAGAGGCAGTGGATTGTTATGAAAACTGTTCTTTTTTTACAAGCGGATTATGTAAGTGTTTGTATTTAGCGAGCTGGGATATGGATCATTTTGCCCTCATTCTGGAGACGCTAAATGGATTGGTTGCACGTCGGGAAAAGACATTAAAAGATATGAGAATTGCAGGAGAACAAATGGTAGATGAGATGGAGGGCGGAGAACGTTATGTGATGCAGCTTTCGGTTGCATTTTTGAACAATGAGTCCTATGAGTTAGAGGATTCCATAAATATTACGGCAGATATACAACATATCATTTATCAGGCACTGAAAGCTGCAAAATTGATTGATGAGGTAGAGGCAGAAAATAAATAATGGAACAATTATGGAATAAAAAAAGAAAAATCCAAATCATTATAAAACAAAAAGTTTATAATGATTTGGATTTTTTCTCTTATCCATAATTTATTGTTGTATACAACGTTTGAGATCATTGTAAAATTCTGGATAGGAAATTGTAACACATTCAGGATTTTGAAGTGTTGTTTCTCCATCTGCCAACATTCCAGCAATCGCAAAAGTCATAGCAATGCGGTGGTCAAATTTGGTATCGATGATGGCTCCATGTAATGGTTTTCCACCATGAATAATCATACCATCTTCTGTTTCTTTCACATCTGCACCCATGGCAGTCAAATTTTTCACCATAACAGCAATACGATTGGATTCTTTCACTTTTAATTCTGCTGCATCTTTAATAGTAGTCGTTCCCTGTGCAAAACACGCCATTAATGCAATGATTGGAAGTTCGTCAATTAAGGTAGGAATGATAGAACCTTCAATTGTAATTCCTTTTAAGCTGCTGGAAGAAACGAAAATGTCGGCAGCAGGTTCTCCCATATTTGTTGTATTCAGTAATGTAATATGGCCGCCCATTTCTTTACAGACACGGAGAATACCATCTCGAGTTGGATTAATTCCAACGTTTCGAATCAATAATTCTGAATTGGGAACGAGAAGTCCGGCAGCAAGAAAGAATGCCGCCGATGAAATATCCCCTGGAACAGTAATGGATTGACCGTATAGTTCTGTGGCGGGTTGGATCGCAGCAGTTGTATCATAACAGGAAAGTTCAGCCCCAAATTGTTTGAGCATTAATTCAGTATGATTGCGGGAAACATAGGGCTCTGTTACACTGGTAGGGCTGTCCGCATACAATCCAGCCAATAAAATAGCTGATTTTACTTGGGCAGAAGCAACGTTTGAACAATAGTGAATTCCATGTAAATGAGTTCCATTGATATGAAGAGGGGCGCATTGATTATGATTGATGCTAGTAATGTCAGCGCCCATTTGGCAAAGTGGATCGATAATACGAGCCATTGGGCGTTTCTGAATCGAGGAATCTCCAGTTAGGGTTACAGAAAAGTTTTGCGCAGAAAGGATGCCGCTGATTAAACGAGTGGTAGTTCCACTATTGCCGCAGTCTAAAATGGAATCAGGTTTCGTAAGTCCATGCAATCCATTTCCATGTACAATAACTGAAGAATGATCTTGCTCAATTGTAATACCCATTTTACGAAAACAGTTAATTGTAGAAATACAATCTGCGCCTGGGAGAAATCCTTGAATTTCTGTGATTCCTTTAGCAATGGAACCAAACATAACCGAACGGTGAGAAATGGATTTATCTCCAGGAATTGTAAGTTCTCCATGAAGTTGTTTTACTCGATGAAAATTCATAAAATTACCCGTCCTTTCCTTCTAATATGT
>DVHN01000119.1 GCA_018712075.1 Candidatus Fimimorpha faecalis | reverse complement strand
AAAAGAAGAAAAATAAAATTTCTGTATATATAGTGAGAAGTGCAGTGCAAGGAAAAATATAGAAATCAGAAAAATCACTTGATTTTTTTCCTCTTTTTCGGTATAGTACCTATAGATTTGGCGAGATCCGTCAAATAGATGCGAATAGGAGGAATTTCATGCAAATTCTAGGAATGGAAATTCATAACTTTGCACTTTGGTTTTTTATATTCAGTTTTTTTGGATATATATTAGAGTGTGTTGTACTTTCAATAGAAAACCATAAACTAATTTATAATCGAGGATTTTGTCATTTGCCGTTTTGCATTATTTATGGAATTGGAGGAGTCGGAGCATTTTTAGTATTGTCTCCGTTAAAACATAATCTTCCATTGCTTTTTATTGCAAGTTCTGTTTCTGCGACTGTTTTGGAATTAATTACGGCTCGAATTATGATACGATTATTTGGAAGTTTTTGGTGGGATTATAGTAAGAAAAAATATAATTATAAAGGAATTATTTGCTTAGAGAGCAGTGTTGGATGGGGCTTTTTAGGTATTTTTTTCTTTTGTTTTTTAAATGGATTTATGCAATCCATTGTAGCTAGGATTCCAGTTCAGCCAGGAAAATATATGGCAGTTTTACTTATCCTGGGATATGGAATTGATTTTTTATATTGTTTTATCCAACGACTTCGCCATCCAGATAAAATTGAAGAAATAGAAGGAAGAATGAAAGTTTCATAATGATTATAATATGAATAAAAAAGATAGTACGAATGGTTGTATAACAGAAATAATTCCGATACAACGGTTCCTACTATCCTTTTTATTTATAATGACGATTCAATGGTTAAACGACAAATAGTGCCTACGATTCCACTTGTTGAATGTTTTTGATATTAGGAGATGCAAGCAAGGAGTAGTTTGTATGATAAATAACAAAACCTGGTTTGCCGCCAGCAGTCTTCTTTACATGCTTTTTTTCAATATAGTCGATTTCTACTTTATCGGCATTTCTAGATTTGGAATAATAGGCGGCTAATTGTCCTGCCTCTTCATAAGTGCGGTCTGGGACTTCCTTTCCATTCGTACGAATAATTACATGGGAACCTGGAATTTTTTTTGCGTGCATCCAAATATCTCTTCCTTCTGCAAAATGAAAGGTTAATTCTTCATTTTGGTAATTGTTTTTTCCAACATAAATGTCAAATCCGTCCGAAGAAATATAATGATATGGTTTGCTTAAAATTTTTAATTTTTTATTTCCTTTTTGTGAAGCATGTTTTTTAATATATCCATATTGAACCATTTCCTGACGAATTTCAGTAAGATCATCGACCGATAGAGCCATATCAATGGATGTACTAATGGATTCTAAATGAGCAATTTCTTCTTCTGTTTCAGTTAACAGCGTGGACAATGCTTCATTGGTTCGCTTTAATTTATTATAGCGTTCAAAATACTTTTTAGCGTTTTCTTGTGCAGATAAATCAGGATTAAGAGGAATGGTTAACGGCTCGTTTGTATAATAGTTTAAGACCGTGATTTGTTTATCTCCTTCCTTTGCTTCATATCCGTAAGTATTTAACAGTTCTCCATAAATACGGTATTTCTCTCTTTTTTGTGTATCCTTTAGTTGCTTCAGCTGAAGATCGTATTTTTTACGGCTTCGCTCTAAATGTGTTTGAATAACACGGCGCAGTTCTGCTGATTTTTGACGAATTCTTGTAATAAGATTGCGAGTTGCATAATAAGTTTCCAGTACTTCACTTATGGAGGAAAAAGTTTGAATTTGGTAAGAAGAATAACTGTCTAGTAAAATACAGGAAAACTCAATTGGTTCTTCTCCCTTGTAGATGATATTTGGTACAAAACGACCTTCTTGGATTTCTTGTATCAATTGGAGAAAAATGTTTCCAAGATGAAGTTTTTCAACCTCACTGCATTCGCTTGCTGGTTTAGAAGAATCAATTTTACTTCGGAATACGATTTCTTCTGCAATTAATGGACTGATTCCTGTATAATGAGTGTAAATAGTTTTTGCAACGTTTTGGTTTCCTGTAAAATTTTGGAGAAAAGAGTCCAAAGTCAAATTCATTGGATTCTGTTTTCCCATTGTATCGGGAATAAAGTAAGGGCGTCCAGGAAGAACCTCACGTACAGAACTCATAGAAGCTGGGACGTGTTTGATACTATCTAGGATTACAGAAGAATCGTTGCAGAAAATAATGTTACTGTGTTTTCCCATCAATTCTACAATTAAATGTTTGCGGCATAAATCCCCTAATTCATTGAGATGTTCAATTTCCATATCAATGATACGTTCTAAGCTCGGTTGAGTAATGGAAATAATTCTCCCATTTCCAATATGTTTACGTAAAAGCATACAGAAATTTGGGGCGGTTAAAGGATTGGGTTTATTCTGATTTGTAAAATAAATAAGGGGAAGTCCTGCACTGGCAGAAATTAAAAGTTTTTCAGTTTTCTTTCCTGATTTTATTGTAAGAAGCAGTTCATCTGCTTCTGGTTGAGCAATTTTTGAAATTCGGCCTCCAAGAATACGGGTGTTCATTTCTTTTGTAACGGAAGCGATTACTGTTCCATCTAATGCCATAAATAACCTCCATTTCACTACAGTTCTAATTTTGATATGCAAATTTGCGGCGATGAGAGCCAAGTTTTAACTGAAATTATTGGCTCTTCAAAATTATAACATAAAATTCGCAGAAATAAAAGATTTGCTTAGTTGACTCTTCCCATATTTTCGCTTATAATAGATAAGACGTAGTGTGCATACACAAAGATTGGGGATGTCCATCTCCAAATTTAAGTGGTATTCTACGGCATTTAGGAGGAAGTTATGTTGAAAAGTATGACAGGATTTGGGCGGTACGAACTTATCAATGGTCAATCCAAGATTATGGTAGAGATGAAATCAGTCAATCATCGTTATTTGGATTTAAGCATTAAAATGCCCAAGAAATTTAATTGCTTTGAAGCTGCCATTCGTAATCTAATAAAAAATAATGTACAGAGAGGAAAGATTGACGTTTTTCTCTCATGGGAAAATGAAGAAGAAACAAATGTGACATTGCATTATAATCGTATGTTAGCTCAAGAATATATGGATTGTTTTCAGGAGATGAAGGAGCAATTCGGCGTAGCAGATGATGTGTCAGTTTCTATGTTGGCAAGTTTTCCAGAAGTATTAGTTATGCAGCATATAGAAGAAGATGTGCAGCAATTTTGGGATAGCATTCAAACAGCGGTTGAGGGAGCATTACAGGAATTAATTCAAACGAGAATACTCGAGGGAGAACATCTTAAAAATGACTTACTCAAAAAGTTAGATGGGATGCTGGAACTCGTACAGAAAATAGAGGAACGTTCCCCAGTTGTTTTAAGTGAGTATCGTGACCGTTTAGAGGAAAAAGTAAAGGAAGTATTGGAAAATACGGCTATTGACGAAAATAGGATTTTAACAGAAGTTACGATTTTTGCAGATAAGATTTGTGTGGATGAAGAAACAGTTCGATTAAGAAGTCATATTATGCATACAAAAGAAATTTTGGAGCAAGAAGAAAGTGTTGGTAGGAAGCTGGACTTTATTGCACAGGAGATGAATCGAGAAGCAAACACGATTCTTTCAAAAGCAAATGATATTGAAATTTCAGATAGTGCGATTGAACTAAAAACTGAAATTGAAAAAGTAAGAGAGCAAATTCAAAATATTGAATAATTCTCATATGCTTAAAATTTGCAGGAGAGGAGTTTAAGATGTTTGTAAATATTGGATTCGGAAACTTTATTAATTCTGCACAGATTATTTCTATTTCACGGTTTGATTCTGCTCCGATGAAACGGCTCGTTCAAAATGCGAAAGATAAGGGCATGTCCATTGATGCAACGCAGGGAAGAAAAACGAAATCCGTTATTGTGACGCTGGGCGGGTATGTGGTTTTATCGGCGTTGCTGCCAGATACGTTGGCAGGAAGATTGCCATCCAGTATCGAAGAAGGGATCGAACAAGAAATTGCGATAGAACAGAATGGAGAATAAAATATGGAACAGACAGGAGTTATGGTTGTTATTTCTGGCTTTTCAGGAGTAGGAAAGGGAACAATAATAAGAAATTTGATGGAAAAGTATAAAAACTATGCATTGTCCATCTCTGCCACCTCAAGAGCACCTAGAGCTGGAGAAAAAGAGGGAGTTCATTATTTCTTTAAAACAAGAGAAGAATTTGAAGCAATGATTCAAGAAGAGAAATTGATTGAATATGCACAATATGTAAATAATTATTATGGAACACCGGCAGATTATGTTTTTGCACAGATGGAAGCTGGAAAAGATGTGATTTTGGAGATTGAAGTGCAGGGAGCCTTGCAGATAAAGGAAAAATATCCGCAAGCAGTTCTTATTTTTATTGTACCGCCAACGGCCGAAGAACTAAAAAGACGGCTAACGGGAAGAGGAACCGAATCAGAAGAAACAATACAGGCAAGACTGGCTCAGGCAGCCAATGAATCAAAAGATATGGATCGTTACGATTATATTATCGTTAATGATAAATTGGAACATTGCGTTACACAGTTGCATAAGCTGATTCAATGTCAGCATAACCGATGTTCCTATCAAAATCAATTTATAGAAGATATGAAAGAAGATTTAAAAATCTTTTTGAAAGGAGAATGACATGTTACATCCATCTTATTCTGATTTAATTAATGTAGTAAATAGTGAGGTAGAACCTGGAGAACAGCCAGTTGTACAAAGTCGTTATTCGATTGTAATTGCTACGGCAAAACGAGCAAGACAGATTATTGCTGGGGAAGAACCATTAGTACGGGGATACGCAGGAAAAAAACCACTCTCTATTGCAGTAGAAGAACTTTATAGAGGAAAAGTAAAAATTGTGGGAGACGAAGAAGCGGAAACAGAAGAAGATCCAGAAATGATTGAAGCAGAAGAAGTTCAATAAAAATGAGCTGTATAGTGAAGTAACTAGAAAATAGAAGGAGAATG
>DVHN01000118.1 GCA_018712075.1 Candidatus Fimimorpha faecalis | reverse complement strand
AATATTCCTTTACTCCAGCAGTACGATATTTGAATAACTTTATCATATAATCCATTCGTTTACTGCTCGGTGATACAATCTCAATAATCCAGTCTGGAGAACCGTTACAACCTCTATCATCCAGTTTGTTTTTATCACAAATAACGGAAATATCAGGTTCGACGTAGTTTCTATCATCTTTATTAAGGAATACAGCAAATGGGGCAGAGTAGACTTCGCAATCTCCATTTTTGGAATCAATATAATTTGCTATCATCTGCGATAATTTCAGAGATAATCTTTGATGTTTCCTACTAGTTGGAACTATATAATAAATTTGTCCGTCAATTAATTCTGCTCGTTCTCCTTCTGGTAATTCATAAATATCATTTATTGTATAACTTCTTTCCTGTGTTGGTGCCATATTATCCCTAGCTTTCTGTGTTGTTAGTAAAAGTTAGTTTTTCATTATCATTAATGGAGGAACTAGGCTCTATTTCTGGGTCATGTTCTATTTTTTCCTCTATTGCTTCAATGATAAAAGGTGTTAGTTTTTTTCCTCTATTTTCTGCTGCCTTTCTATATTCTGCCTTTTTACCCTTTGGTACTCTAAACTTTATTTCATCCAAATTATTTTTCATGTATTTCATTGTATATTCTTTTTGTTTTTCGTTATATCCAGACATCTATGAATCCTCCATGTTTGTATGTTGATATTAAGATATACCTTTTCCATTATAAAATAACATAAATTTATATAGGGTACTATATGAAAAATGCATAAATATAGGGGACTATATTATAATATAACCATAAGATAACGACAAAGTAAGCTGGAATATAGTGGCCGTTGTAATTTCCGATTTTTTATGATAAAATATAGGGCATAATAATGGGATTCATAGAAATAAATTTATAATAATTTGATCATTTTTATGTCATGAATTTCTGTGGAGAAAGGAGTTAGCTGGATGCATACATACCATTTGGCAGTCTGCGAAGATAATGTCATAATACGGGAAGAAATCTGCCAGCTATGTGATGAGATACTGACAGAAGATAAAATTGCCCATAAAATTTCCGAATTTTCTTCAGCTGCGGAGCTTCAAAAAATACTGGATGAGGAAGAAGAGTGCTTTGATTTGCTTCTTTTGGATATTCAGATGGAGGGGATGACAGGGATGGAACTTGCCTGTAAGCTCAGAAAGAGAGAGAATCGAGTAAGTATCATTTTTATTACTGGGTATGAGGATTATTTGAAAGATGGGTATCAGGTACAACCGATTGATTATTTGATGAAACCAATTGATCGAAAGAGGCTGACTCGGGCCATCCATACGGATTGGAAATGGAATCACAGTCCTAAAACGATTGTACTGCAAAAGAGAGGGAGAGCTGTTCCGATTTCTCTGGCATCTATTTTGTATGTGGAAGGAGCAAATCACAGTGTTGTGTTTCATCGGACAGATGGGGAGGAAACGTTTTCTTTTTCTATGATGGAGATTGAGAATATGCTTCCAATGGGACAATTTGTTCGCAGCCATAACAGTTTTTTAGTTAATCTGGATCATGTAAAGGAGATCAGACGCAGCTATGTATATCTAGATGAAGGGAAAGAGATTCCTATTGGGAGGAAATATTACAGAAAGTTTCAAGAAGCATTTATCCGTTATATGAATCGATAAAAAAGAAAGCCTATAAGTAGTAAGGCTTTCTTTTTTTGTACGATAAATCCGTCACAATGTGCTTGCACAAGTGGATATTTGACGGGCAAGTACAGCGAACGGCTTTGTCGCAAGCTGTGCAAAATCGCATATCGAGTAGGTAGACGGAATCTTCCCTACTCGATTCTAGTAAGCAAATTAGTTGTGTTAATTTTCTGGATTTTGGGGAATCTGTAATGCTGTTTGCACAACAAAACTATTATCATTGGTGTACATAATATGGATAAGACTGTGGTACTTTTCAGCGATATTAGACATTAACCGAAGACCTATACCGTGGGAAGATGGATCATTTTTTGTAGATTGAAATGTATCATCTTTGCTTTTTCGTATTTCTCCTTCATAGGAATTTTCACATTGTATTGCAAGAAAACCATGCCGAATGATCATACGAATATAAATATGACGTTTTTCTATCTGATTTACTTTGGCACAAGCTTCCAGGGCATTGTCCATCATGTTCATCAGAAGAGAACATAAATCCTGTTCTGGGATGTTAAGGTCTTTAGGAACTTGAATCTGTGCGTCGAGTTTTGTATTTATCTGAGCTGCTCGTATGGCAGCGTCTTGTAAAATTGCATTAATAGTAAAATTATTGGTAAATCGTGTTTGGGTATGCATAGTAGCTTTGTCAGTTAACTCATCCAACAAAGTTTTCAGTCCTACAAGATCACCTTTTTGATAAAGGCTGTTAAGAGCAGTTAAATTATGCTTAAATTCATGGTGAAGCACATTATTTTGCTGCATTCGTTGTTCCAAAGAATGGTAACTATTAAGAAGCAGTTGGTGTTTTGATGCAACTTTCTGTGATTCAATCTGCTGCTGACTGAACGAACGTACCACACCGAAAGCAGAAATGAGTCCGCAGACAATAGTCAGCCACCAGGTTAGCCAATAGAGCAGACCGTCATAAATACCATATTGCCATAGAGAGGATAGGAACGCATTGATATAGAAAGAAAAGAAGCCGCCTTTGGAGAGAGAAATAAGGTAGCAAAGAAGGAAAACTCCCGCACTCCATGCAAAAGCAATTCCAAATTGTTTCCAAAAGTCACGATGACGATTCATGGCCAGATACAAAAAAAATACAAAGAAAGTTAAAATCCCAATCCATGGGTGACTCAAAAGGGCTATTACAGACTGAGGTAAAAAATAATATCCTTCTCCTTGTACGATTCGAAATACCGTTAGACCAGTTGCAGCGATCAAAAGGGGGATTAGGCTGAAATCAATTTGTCGTAATGTAATACTGAGCAGGAAAATGCCAAAAATTAGAACAAAGGCTAAGGCAGCAGCTCCAGTAGGTAAAGCAATACGATTCGCAATGGCAAAGGTTTGTGTATCCTTTAACCCATCTGGCATAAAACGAATGAAAGGCGGGAATAGGATATTTTCCCCATCTATAATTTCACAGGTTAGAATTATTTCTCCAGAAGCACCCTCTGGCAAAGGAATATTGACTTGAGGCATGGCATAAGTACCATCCAAAGTAATAGCAGAGGAATGGTAAATCTCTGTGCCATTTAAAAATAAAGAAAGATTTGCTCCAGAGATTTCAAACAGCAAATAACCAGAGGATAATCCTTCTGGGAGTATTCCAGTAAAGTGGTAGGTTCCAGAATAATTAGTAGATTGGGTTAATTCATCGGTAGAAATAGGAGTTTGTGTACCATCACGTTCCATTTTAACAGCAGTCTGCCACTGGATTTCTTGCATGGAATCACTTTCTACAGTAAATAGGTGCAAAAACCAGATAACAATAATACAAGCACTTAGAAATAGAACAGGACATATCCAGCGCAATATATGTTTCATAAAAATCCCCCTTAAAATTCAAGATTCGCTTGCAAGTCTTGGCGCAAGATTCAGGTCAACGTCAGCTTCTTTAAATCTTTATATATCCTTGCAGAACGAAATAGTGCAATAATTAATCAGTTCCATTATACCCATAATCACCTTTTTCTACAAGTAAAAGATATCAAATTTGCGTAAACGACACGATTTGTGGCGTAGATAACATACCAAAGAAGAAAAAACATATGGTATAATAAGAAAATGACAAAATTGATGGAATAAATGATAAAAGATAAAGCAGTAATGAATAGGGATAATATGAGATAGAGAAAGCAGAAGGAAACAAAAAAACAGCTTACATAGGGAGATGATGAAATGAAATTAAAAGACGGATTGATACTTCGGGAAGTAGCTGGTCAATATGTTGTTGTACCTACTGGAAAACGGGTACAGGAGGTTATGGGGATTTTGTATATGACGAAACCAGCAGCCTATCTTTGGGAGTATATGCAAAAAAATGAATTTGAAAAAGAAGATTTGATTCAACTGACTTTAAAACGTTATGCAGACGCTGCGTATGACCAAGTCGGTCAAGATTTAGATAAATTTTTGAAGGAGCTGGCAATGAGAGGAGCTTTAGAAACAGAGGATCAGATTCAGGGAAGCTATCATGTTCATTTGCCAAATGAAAAAAATGAAAAAATATGAATTTGAACCAGCCTGTAGAAGAATGGAATGGATGGATCCTTTTTATAAGAATGTTTGGGAAAAGGCTTTTGTTGATGCAATTCCGATATCTGGAACATTTGAATTGACACCTAGATGCAATTTCAATTGTCGTATGTGTTATGTACATTTGACAGAGAAAGAAATATACAAACATGGAACAGAGATGACTGCAAAGCAGTGGCTGCGAGTTGCAAAAGAGGCAAAAGAGGCAGGAACAACTTGGCTATGTATTACTGGAGGAGAACCATTGATGCATTTGGAATTTGAGACAATCTGGAAGGAATTCGCTCAAATGGGATTTTTTATTACCTTGCAGACGAATGCATCATTAATTCAGAAATTTGAGTCACTGTTTCAGCAATATCCGCCCCGTAAATGTAAAATTACGTTGTATGGTTCCAATGATGAAATATATAAAAAAGTCTGTCAGATAGAGAAAGGTTTTACAAAAACCGATAGAGGAATTCAGATTTTAAAACAGATGAAGATTCCAATTGAGTTAGTAAGTACAGTAATCCAGCAAAACCTGGATGATGTAGAGAATATTATTGAGTATGTAGGAAAGAATAGACTTCCATGGATACCAAACATTAATGTGAGGACTGCTGGACGAGGTGTGGAAGTAGATATGAAAAATCTAAGGATTCCTCCATTCGATTATTCGGCAGAACAAGCGGATAATTTAAGAAAAAAGATTTTTATGAATCCAGAGAGAAAGCCTTGTACTTACTGTAAAGATTATCGTTTGGGGTACTGGATTGTATGGAATGGATATATGAGGTTTTGTGGTTTTTTGAACGGACCAAATATTTCCGTTCGGGATAGAACGTTTGGAGAGTGCTGGAAAGAATTGGTGGAATTTCAAGAGGGGTTACAGTGGCCAGAAGAATGCAGAGTTTGTGAACTTCAGAAAAGCTGTGTAAGATGTGCAGCACTGTTTGATATAAAAGACGGTGAACTAGTAATAAAAGAACAATTTTGCAAGAAGAGAAGGGAGTAATCATGCATGGAAACAATTAATGGCATGTCACCAGATTTGATGTTAGATAGTGAAGGATATAATAATAGTGGTGGAATATCGCTATTTTCTGTAAATGAAAATGGTGATACGATTACAGGAGGTTCTGGCAATGATGGGAGCCATCTAACAAGTGCAAGAATTTATTGGACAATAACCAGAGTTGATAATGGAAGTGAAGGATATAGGTACGAAGGAGGAATTACGGGAGTAAGTTGGTTTTTTAAAGATCCAAATTCACCATTTTATCCAGCGGATTATGATTCTGAAGAAGAAATATGGAATATTGCATCCAGAGATGGCAATCTCAATATAGTTTTTCAGGAGTGGAATAGTGATAAAAGTCAAGCAGGGGAAATAAAAAGAAGTGAGTTTATGACTACAATAGCTACACATGCATATGGCTGTTCCACTACATCCGCAGGTTAATAACAAATGTATTTGGTTATCAATATTCAATTTCAGGTTAATGGTCATCAATTCTTAGCAAAGAGTTGGAATCAGTTTAATACAACTTCAAAATTTCCGCCAGTATTCACTGTTACATTGAGTTCTCAGACAGATGAATTTCATGGCATAGAATGTTTTAAAACGAATAGGAAGTGGAGCCATGTTTCTCGCCGAGGCGGTGATGTAATGTTAGTAGACGATGAATGGAAAAATGCAGTAATCCTTCCGCTGCAAAATTCAGAACATCTGGCTAGTTTTTTCTGTCAAATATTTTATACACATGCTGTTCAACGTCAGATTCTGTATTTTCATAGTTCTCTTATTAAGATTAATAATCGTGCTCTTATGTTTCTTGGCCCATCTGGTATTGGTAAAACTACTCAGGCGAAACTTTGGAGTAAATATCGAGATGCTCTTATTATTAATGGAGATGTAGTTTTTGTTCAGGAAACAGATGAGAATTTTCTTGGTTGGGGAACGCCCTGGCATGGTTCTTCCCCCTATTGTGAAAATACGAATGTTCCTATCCATGCTATGATTATATTGAAACAGGATTCGAAAAATTCAATTCGAGAATTGACAGCATTTGAAAAAGTAACGGCAGTATCTAACAGTGTTTTTTATCCCCGCTGGCTGGAAAATGGTATGGAACTATGTCTGAAAAGCTTAGATCATCTTCTTACAGCGATTCCAGTTTATGAACTGTCTTGCCGTCCAGATGAAGAGGCAGTAAAACTTACAGAGGAAACAGTTTTTGCCAAGGATATATTGTAATATCTCATTCTTATATTCGGGAGGGGAACGTGTAGAATATGGGAATGGGATTTTTTTATCTCAAAACAGTATGCTAAGAGAGGGTGAGGAAAATTCTATGAACGAGATCAGAAGGATTATTTACAGAATAAGAGAAGGCAGACTCAAACAGTTGATAGAAGAATTACTTTGGATGTATGTCTATATGCGCCAGTACTGGTTGTTAATTGGGATTTATATTTTATTAGGAGCTTCTAGTTCCATACTATCTCTTGGTACTTCTGTAGTCAGTAGAAACTTAGTAGATGCTGTTACGGGAGTAAACTCTATGGGAATCATCTGGGTGGCAGTCGCCTATGCGATGGTAGGAAGTTCTCAAATTTTTATTAATGCAGTAAAATCGCAGTTATCTTTGAAAGTACAGCTGAAAGTAACGAATGAGATTCGGACGGATATTTATGAAAAGGTGTTACGGACGAATTGGGAATCCCTCGCAAAATATCGTTCGGGAGATCTTCTTTATCGGGTGAATGGAGATGCGAATATAGTGGCTAATACAATTTTATCTTTTGTTCCAAATATGGTATCCATTCTTATCAGTTTTGTAGGAGCTTTTATAATTGTGATGAGAAACGACTCAATGATGGCTTTTATTGCTCTTTTGGGAGCTCCAGTTTCTTTTCTTACATCCAGATATTCTGCGAAAAGAATGCGGGATTTTCAGAGAGATAATCAGTCCATGGCTAGCAATCGTACAGTTTTTAATCAAGAGACGTTTCAAAACCTTCAGTTTATTAAAGCGTTTGGAATTCTAGATCGAGTAACAGAAAAATTTCGTCAGATTCAGAATGAAACAGTAGATATTGCTCTGAAACAGAATAAATTTCAGCAGCGTATGACTATTATTACTTCTCTAGTAGGACAGGTAGTGGGATATGCGTGCTACGGTTTTGCAGCATTTCGTCTATGGCAAGGGCAAATTAGTTATGGTACTATGACTATGTTTGTATCAATGGCTAGCTCTTTGCGAAGCTCCTTTAGAGGAATTTTAAATTTAATGCCTATGCTCATTCGTACTGGAATTAGTGTGGAGCGAATTATGGAGGTTACGAATCTCCCTAGAGATTCTATGGAAGATAAGGAAGAGGCAGAAGAGATTAAGATGAAGGCAAAGGAGCAGGGAGTTTATGTATATATGCAAGAGGTAGACTTTGCTTATGAAGCAGGAAAATGGATTTATCAAAACGCAAATTTTCGAGCAGAACCTGGAGAGATTGTAGCTCTTATCGGTCCTTCTGGACAGGGAAAGACGACGACTTTGAATTTACTTTTGGGCCTCTATCATCCGCAGCAAGGAAAGATTCGGGTAGGAAATCCTTCTGGAAATTCTTTGAAAGCTTCTTCTTCTACTCGATGCTTATTTAGTTATATTCCCCAGGGGAATACCTTATTCACAGGAAGCATTAAAGAAAATATGTCTATGGTTAAACCAAAAGCTTCGGAGGAAGAGATTCAGGCGGCATTGGAGGCAGCATGTGCATGGGAATTTGTAGAAAAGTTGGAGCATGGTGTAGATACAGAAGTCTATGAGCGGGGAAATCGATTTTCGGAAGGACAAAAGCAGCGACTTTCCATTGCAAGAGCTATTTTAGCAGATGCTCCTATCATGATTTTAGATGAAGCTACTAGTGCATTGGATGTGGCCATGGAAAGAAGAGTGCTGCGAAGCATTATTAAAAAGGATCCTCATCGCACAGTAATTGTAGCAGCGCATCGTCCCAGTGTGTTTGCCATGTGCAACAGGGTATATAAAGTAGAAAATTTTAGTATTACAGAGATAGATAAAGTAGAACTTCAGGAGTTTTTGAATCAATGATGGAGAAAGGAAAGGCATATGAGGTTTGTTAAAACAGCAGTAATTATTATTTTTATTCTGGCGCTTGGAATTTATGGAGTATCAGAATGGATGCAGATTAGAAATAGAGATACTACTATACCAGAGATTTCAAGTGACAGAGACGTTTTAAAGATCCCTTGTCAATATACGCAGGAACAGCTTATGGAGGGGATGTCGGCTAGTGATGGGAAGGATGGAGATTTGACTTCTCAGATTATAACTGGTTCTTTTTCTCGATTTATTGAGAAGGGAGTTTGTAATCTCACTTATATTGTTTTTGATTCTGCTAATCAGTCAGCAACTCTTAATAGAAAGATAGAGTTTAAAGACTATCACTCTCCGAGATTTAGATTAACAGAACCTCTGATTTTTGCTGAAAATGAAGGGAGTTATATGCAGCTTTTTAGTAGGATTCGAGTTTCTGATCTGCTGGATGGAGATTTAACCGATTGGATAACTCAGATTGATACCGATGTAAAATATCAAAGAGTAGGAAATTATACTACTACTTTGTCAGTGAGCAATCATTTTGGAGATACTGTTACAATGGATTTTCCGATTCATGTAGTGAATCGAGAAACCCAACGTCTGGATATTCAGCTTTCGGATTATATTGTTTATCTAAAAAAAGGAGAATCATTTGACCCAGATCAATATATAAAAAAGCTTTTGGATACGCAAGGAAAGAGGCTGGATATTAACATGATTTCTACTTCCTCAAATGTGGATACTCAGAATCTAGGTCTCTATGAGGTGCATTATGAGGCGGAAGATGAAAACGGAAATCAGGGACAAACCTGGTTAATCGTTATTGTAGAAGAGTGAGAGGAGGATGAGAATGAATCAAGGACTTTTTCGTTTTGAGGAAATTAGCGTACGTGGATTATGTATGGAGTTGTTGCGAAATCTTTGGATGGTTTTTCTTATAGGGGCTGCGTTATGGTTAGGAAGTACTGGTTTACATAAACTCACATATAAACCCCAGTATACATCATATTCTACATTGGTGGTTACATTAAAAGGGCAAGATAGTACCTATTCTTCTCTGTCCATAGCCAAGCAAATGGCAGATGTATTTGGAATGGTATTTCAAAGTGAAGTGCTAAGAGAAAAAATTATAGAGGATACGGGAGAAGATATTCAGGGAACGATTGATTGTCAACCCGTTAATGAGACAAATTTGCTCGTTTTAAGTAGTACCTCTCAAAATCCAAGACAGGCATATTTGTTTATTCATTCCGCTTTGAAGCATTATGAAGAGGTGGCAAAAGATGTGTTTGCCAATGCTGTTCTTCAAGTAGTTCAAGAGCCAGAAGTTCCTTCCGCTCCTTCCAATACTTCTTTCTTTATGGACAGGCGTTCACTAATTACAGGAGCAGGGGTTATTGTTATGGCAGCTATTATCGCTCTTTTTTATATTTTGAGATTTACAGTGAAGAATTTAACTTCTGCCAGACGATTGTTGGACGGAAAAATTCGTGGAATGATTCCATATGAGCATAAGCGAATGAGTGCAAATAAAAAATGGGTCAAAAAAGCATTATTATTAAACTCCCCTTCCGTGAGTATGGATTTTGCAGAGTCTAGCAGAAGAGTAGAAGCTCAAATAGAATATCATATGAGAAGAAATCATCAAAAAATTCTTCTCGTTACTAGTGTCAGTGAAAATGAAGGAAAATCCACAGTGGCAGCCAATATTGCTTTGGCTCTGGCAGAAAAACATAAAAAAGTTTTATTAGTAGATGGTGACCTGCGTAAACCAGCCCAATATAAAGTGTTTGAAGAGGAGCAGACAGGCAGAGATTCTTTCAATCAGCTATTGAAGGAGAAGGGAAACTGGAGAGAGAAGATTTATTATAATAAAGCCAATCAGTTGTGGGAACTTTTTCAATTTCATAGTGTGGAAGAACCCGCTGCTGTATTAGATGGAAGTTTTTTAGAAAAGTTGGCTGAAGAATGGAAAAGTGAAATGGATTATATTATTATAGATTGTTCTCCCGTATCAATTTCCACAGATGCAGAGCATTTAATGAAAATGGCAGATTCGGTTGTTTTAGTAGTTCGCCAAGATTGGTCCGACGTAAGAGTGATTAATGATACAGTGGATATGATCTGGCAGAGCGATTGTGATTTTTCAGGATTTATTCTCAATGCTTTTTATAAAGAATGGATTCAGACTGGCTATAGTTATGGTTATGAAGGATATGAAAGAGGATGAGAGATGAAAGAATATGAAAACAATATAAAAAACAGAGAAGAGGAAATGGAAATCGATCTTGTTTTGCTCTTCAAAGATTTTTGGAAAAGTTTTACCAGGCTGTGGTGGGTAGTATTGTTACTAGTTCTTTTGGGAAGCGGTAGTTGTTTCTCCTATTATTATTTTGGATATGAGCCGATATACGAATCCAAAGCTACTTTCACTGTGGCAACTGGAGACAAAGAGAACGGAAGCTATAATTTTTATTACAACAGCAGTACAGCAGATCAGCTTTCTAAAACGTTTCCTTATATATTAGACAGCAATTTTTTTAAAAGCACTCTTTTGGAAAGAATTGGAAAAGATGAGTTAAATGGAGACATTACATCAGAAACCATAGAAAATTCCAATATGGTAACGATGAAGGTATATAGCTCCAATCCTCAGGATGCCAAAGAGATCTTGGATGCGGCTTTGGAAATTTATCCTGAGACAGCTAGATTTGTTTTGGGAAGTATACAATTCGATTTGTTGGATGAGCCAGAAACACCTACACAACCTTATAATCAAATGGGAATTATACAAAGTCTAGTACTGGGAGGAGGAATAGGAGGGCTTTTGGGGATACTTCTTCTGGGAGTGAATGCTTTTTTTAGAAAGACTGCTAAAACTCCTGAGGAGATGAGAAAGATTACAAGTCTGCGATGTCTGGCAACGGTTCCTCAGATACATTTTAAAGCAAGAAAAAAGCAAAAGAAACAGAAAATTTCTGTATTGGATAAAAGAATTTCCTACGGTTATAGAGAGAGCCTTAGAGCGTTACAGCTCCGTTTAGAAAACGGTATGAAAAAGGATCAGGGAAAGGTCTTGTTAATTTCCAGTACTAGTTCGGGAGAAGGAAAGTCTACTCTGGCGGTGAACTTAGCGGAGTTGTTTGCCGATCAAGGGAAAAAAGTGCTTTTGATCGATGGAGATTTGAGAAAGCAGGACGATGCAGAGATTATTGGAATTAAGAATGACATTGGATTGCAGGATATCGTAATAGAAAATACGGAAGCCAAAGCGATGGTGCAGAAAATAAAGGAGAATGGTATTTGGTTTTTAGGCAGTCAAACGCCTGTAAAACAGCCAGCTTCTATACTCAGTAGTTTTAAAGTCAGGGAATTTATATTAGATATGAAAGAGGAAATGGATTATATCATTATTGATACGCCGCCTTGTGAAATATTTCAGGATGCAGGAATTCTGGCAGATTATGCAGATCATATTTTATATGTAGTAAAATATGATTGCGTTCCTCAGAGAAGAATCTGGGAGGGAATTTCGTTTTTAGGAGGTCATAATGCAAAATTTTTGGGATATGTATTTAATCATTATCCCGAATCTGTAAGCGAATATGGTTATGGGAAATACGGATATAAAAAATATGGTTATCAGTTTTATGGGAAACGTAAGTCTTATGAAGGAGAATACAAAAATAATTGAATTATTGTTAATCATGTAGATGTATTTATAGCGATACAATAGTGGGAATGCTTGTTAATTTTTAGATTATTGTTTATACTATTGAAAAATTTTGAAAATGTGGTAAATTATTAAGAGAGGGTGTCGCAAAAGACAAGAATAATATTAAGGAGGTTTTTTTATGAGAAACATGAAGGGTTTCGGCATGATGATTGACAAGCTGAAAAAAAGTCCAAAGAAAATTGTATTTACAGAAGGAACAGATGCACGTATTTTAGAGGCGGCATCTCGTTTGCTTGCATCTAATTTCCTCACTCCAGTTTTAGTTGGCAATGTAGAAGCTGTAAATGAAGCTGCAGAGGAATACGGTTATAATATTCGAGGTGCTCAAATTATAGATCCGAATAATTATGAACGTATTGATGAAATGGTAGATTTATTCTGCGAATTGCGTAAGAGTAAAAATGTACAGCCAGAAGAGGCACGTGAAATATTAAAGCGTGGAAATTATTTTGGAACGATGTTGGTAAAGATGGGCGTTGCAGATGCTCTTTTAGGAGGAGCAACTTATTCTACAGCAGATACGGTTCGTCCAGCATTGCAGTTGATAAAGACAAGACCAGGTCATAAAATTGTATCTTCTTGTTTTATTCTAGTTCGTCCGTCTGCAACTGGTGAAAATGAAGTTTTAGCGATGGGAGATTGTGCAATTAATCTAAAGCCAACTGAAGATGAACTGGCTGAAATTGCAATTGGAACGGCAGAATGTGGTCGTATATTTGGTATTGATCCAAAGGTAGCATTTTTAAGCTATTCTACACTTGGTTCTGGAAAAGGAGAAGATGTAGATAAGATGCGCAATGCAGCAGCAAAAGCAAAACTATTGAGACCAGATATTCCAATGGAAGGCGAATTACAATTTGATGCTTCCGTATCTCCTCGTGTTGCACGTACAAAATGTCCGGGCAATCCAGTAGCAGGACATGCCAATGTCTTTATTTTTCCAGATATTAATGCAGGTAATATTGGATATAAGATTGCACAGCGTCTTGGTAACTTTGACGCTTATGGACCAATTTTATTAGGATTAAATGCTCCAATCAATGATTTATCTCGTGGGTGTAATGCAGAAGAAGCATATTCCATGGCGATCATTACAGCTGCTCTTGTAGATGATGAATGATAATACTAATTTAAAATAGATGATATAAAAGTCTTTTTATATTTAAGATATGATTCTTAAAATATAAAAAGGCTTTTTTTCTTAGAAAAATCTAGTTACTATATAGAAAAAATTTAGTTGTTTGATTGACAATAGATACATGTACGAATTGTTCAAATGAATAGGGATAAGGAATTTAGTTTTTTTATAAAATGCATTTGTACAAAAATGGATAAAATTTGTATTATAGATGATATGTATATACAAATAAGGTAAAATATGGTAAAATTGTGCAAAATAAATAAGGGAATCGGTCCCGCATTTATGATTGCTTTCAGGATTATAAAAAATCAAGTTGAAAATGAGAAAGCATTTAATCTCAGTTAGAGCAATAAGAATGGTTCTTTCAGAGATTGGAATATATTAAAAAGAAAGGGGGAAAGGAGAATTTAATTAATGATCTAAAAGATAGGAAAAAAGATGTCTGAATAGTTTGAAATCTCTATAAATGTGCGTGCGAACGGAAGATAAATAGTAGGTTCTGCTAGAAAAGACAGAAAGGAGTCGTATATGGAAAAACAGAAAAAAGTGAAGAGAATCTTATCATGGCTGTTAATAACTGTTATGATAATTTCTCAATTTGTATCTGGAAATGCCATTACTGCGGTTGCAGCTCCAGAATCGAGAGCGGTTACAACAACGTGGAGACAGTTTACGGCAGGTTCTAAAAATAATAATGCACAAAATAAAGCGTTATTATTACTTACAAATGAAGAAGCAAAAGGTCTGACGAATGGAAGTATTCAGATGACAATTAAAATGGATGAAACAGCAAGTAAGACGCAGGCATATTTTGCAATCTTAGCAAAAGATAATGTAAACTTTTCTGGTGCGGGTGTTCATGATACTGCATGGTTTATGCAAAATGTAGCTGCTACATCTGGTTCTTGGCTGGATTTAAATAAAAAAGGGTTGGCAGCTGGACAAGAGGCCACTTTTAAGATCCGTTTTAATGGAACAACGGTTAGTTTAACTGTAGATGGCGAAGCAGTAGAAGATAAAAATGGAAATACAGAATTTGAATTGCCACTTTTAGAATCGTTAAAAGATGGACAAATTGGTATTTTGCTTGGATCTCCATCTACTACTTTATCATTTAAAGATGTTATTGTTAGCTCATATGATGCAGACGGCAATGAGACACAGATTATCAAAGATGGAACAGATACATGGGAGCTGGCTGCAACTGCAAGTGGGGAAGCTTATAATGCAGAAGTAAGTACTACGGAAGTAACTGTAACGGGTAAAGTTATCGATGCAGAAGGCAATGCTGTTTCAGGTGCCAATGTAACTTTAGGTGACAGCAGTACTACAACAGCGGAAGATGGAACTTATACATTTAATTCTGTTAAAGCAGGAGAATATACGGTAACAGCTGCAATGTCTGGTTATACCACTTCCAGTGCTAATATAACTGTGGAAAAAGAAGATATTGTAGTTCCTGATTTGAAAATTCAATTAGCAGAAGGAATTGATTATGAAGCCCCAGAGACATTAAAATCGGATGTTATGGAAGTTGGTATTGATAATGCATTCCCAAGAGTAATTGGATATACATTGAATGGAAAAAAGATGCTTGGACAGACAACCGCAGTCGATACAATTACAATTGGAAGTACGGCGATCAAACCTGAAGTGGAATTTAAAAAGGATGCAGAAAATAAGGCAACTTATAAAATGACATTGAAGGATGAGGCTGCTAATATTGATGCGGTATTAACGGCAACGTTAACAGTGGAGAAGAACATCGTGACATTTAAAATTACCAATGTGGTAAATAATATTCCAAACTGTGTTACGACAATTGATATGTCAGATGTAAATTTCTTAACAGTACGTTCTACTCAGCAAGATTCTGAATTTGCAGGCTCCAATGTATCAGTAAATACTCATAAGAGTGGAGATGTATTCGCAGATGTCAGTGCATTAAATGATGGCAAGAGAGGATATATGTATGCATTAATGTCCGCAGATGGACTGAGTGCAGGACTTTGGAGTAATTCTGAAAATAATGTAACATCGGATTGGCAGAGAATTACGTCCAATGTAACGACAACAGAATCTTACAAAGAATCTGGATTGGCAAGTACTTATTGGACATATCAGAAGAGTCCTGAATATCGAGAAGAGAATACAGAAGAAGAACTTCCTTGCTTAAAAGTTGTTTTAACAGAAGATCAAAATGGAGACGGCTTAGTAGATTGGCAGGATGGAGCGATTGCATACCGTGATATTATGAATAATCCACTCGGATATGAAGTAGTTCCAGACCGTGTTGCAATGCGTATCGCAATGAACTTTGCAGGACAGGCACAAAATCCATTCCTAATGACTTTGGATAATGTAAAGAAAGTTTATTTGAATACCGATGGACTTGGACAATCCATTTTATTAAAAGGTTATGGCAGTGAAGGTCATGATTCTGGTCATTTGAATTATGCGGACATCGGTACCCGTATCGGCGGAGTAGAAGATATGAAGTATTTATTGGAAAAAGGTTTAGAATTTGGTGCAACCTTTGGTATCCATGTAAATGCAAGTGAAACTTATCCAGAATCCATTTATTTTGAAACAGATCGTTTAAAGAAAAATGCAGATGGAAGCCTTTCCTTTGGATGGAACTGGTTGGATCAGGGTGTTAATATTGATGCGGATTATGATTTGAAGCATGGTCGTGCACAGCGCTGGATTGATTTGCATGAGAAATTAGGCGGAGATGAAGGCGATAATTTAGATTTTGTATATGTTGACGTATGGGGCAATGGACAGTCTGGTGACAATGGTACATGGGCAAGCCGTCAGTTAGCAAAGGAAATTGCAAATTGTGGATGGCGGTTAGCTGGTGAATGGGGTTATGCATTTGCATACGATTCTACATTCCAGCATTGGGCTGCCGATTTAACATATGGTGGTTATTCTTTGAAGGGTATTAACAGTACAATTGCACGTTTTATTGCAAACCATCAAAGAGATTCCTGGGTTGGAGATTATCCAGCTTATGGCGGTGCTGCCAGAAATCCTCTGCTTGGCGGATATGATATGAAGGATTTTGAAGGATGGCAGGGTCGTAATGATTACGAAGGTTATATTGAAAATCTATTTGATGACAATATTGCCTCTAAGTTTGTACAGCATTATCTTGTAATGAAATGGGAAAATGGAACTCCTGTTACGATGACAGATAATGGAGAAACCTATACATGGACTCCAGAGATGAAGATTACATTACAGGATGAAGAGAGGCAAAACACCTTAGTAATTGAAAGACAATCCAATGATGTGAACAATGCAGGATATGATCTAAGAACTATGACGTTTAATGGCAAGAAGATCATGGATGGCGAAAAATATTTAATTCCTTGGTTCTGGGATGCAAATGGTAATGACTTGGCTTCTAATGATGAAAAATTATATCATTGGAATCAGGCTGGAGGAACTACAACATGGGAACTTCCAGATAGCTGGGCAGGATTGGATACCGTTAAGTTATATAGCCTTTCTGAATATGGAAAAGAAAATGAACAGGAATTAAAAGTAGTTGATAATAAGATTACAATTGAAGCACAGGCAAGTGTACCTTATGTTATTCATAAAGGAACAGCATCTCCTGATTTAACGGATGAAGAATTAAAGTGGAGCGATGGAGTACATATGTCCGATACTGGATTCAACAGTAGAAATCCACTGCAATATTGGGACATTACTGGTGAAACAGAAGCTGCAACGGTTGTGAAGAATGTAACAAGCAACAATATGCTTCAATTAGCAAACACAACACAAGAAATAGCTTTAACACAGACCCTTACAGATTTAAAACCAGGACAGAGATATGCTGCATTTGTTGGAGTAGATAATAGAAGTGATGCAAAAGCTTATATTGAAGTTGCAATTGATGGAGAAATTGTAGATTCGAATTATACACAACGTTCGATTGCTAGAAACTATACACAGCCAAGTGCACATAATAATAACTGCCCAACGATAGAGGGCGGAGGAAGTTATTTCCAAAATATGTATGTATTCTTTGATGTACCAAAAACTGGCGGAGAAGTTACATTAACAGTGAGAAGAGAAGCTGGTGAAGGTGCAACTTATATGGATGATTTCCGTGTACTGGAAACAAAACAGAACTGTGAAGAAAGTGATCTGGTATTTAAACAAGACTTTGAAAATGTACCACAAGGTATTTGGCCGTTTGTATTGGGCGGAGTAGAAGGTGTAGCGGATAACCGTACCCACTTATCTGAAAAACATGAACCTTATACACAGGCTGGATGGTATAATGGTGTAAAGAAATTAGACGATGTATTGGATGGAAACTGGTCTTTGAAATCCAATGGTTTAGTTCAGGGATACAATATTGTTTATCAAACAATTCCGCAAAACTTCCGCTTCGAGCCAGGTGTTACGTATCAAATATCTTTTGATTATGAGACGGGCTCAGATGACACTTATGGTGTAGTAGTAGGAGATGGCGATTTTTCTGATAATAATGAAATTCCATTGTATTCGTTAAAGAGTTCCCTTGAAACAGATGAAGGTGGCATGTTAAAGGGTGCAAAGGATCATTATACGATGCTAATTACTGGTTCTGAAACAGGTCAGACATGGTTTGGTATTTATTCTACTGGTGTAGCTGCAAATACGCAGGGAGCAAGTGGTTCAGAAGCAAACTTTGGAGGATACAAAGACTTTGTTTTGGATAATCTTGTAATTGAACGCTCCGATGTAGATCGTACAAATCTTATTACATTGGTAGATGAAAATAGTAATAGAAATAGTCAAAACTATTCTGCTGAGACATGGAAAACATTTGAAGATGCATTGGCAGCGGCTAACGATGTATTAAATAATTTTGGCACAACTCAAGATGAAGTGAATAAAGCATATAATACATTGAATGAAGCAGTGAATGCATTGGAAGTTATTGGTGGTAATGTATCTGGTAAAGTTACAGATGAAGCAGGTACAGCAATTGAAGGAGTATCCATATCTATTGGAGAAATTACTGCTAAGACAAGTGAGGATGGAAGCTATGTGCTGCATGGTGTACCATTTGGAAAAGTAACAATTACAGCAGAAGATCCACAATATGTGACGGCAGAAGAAGAAATAACCGTAACCGAAGAAGCAGCAGATAAAACTGATGTTACAAAAGATTTTGTATTAAAAGAAGAAACAACAAGCATTCAGGGTACCGTAACAGCAGTTGGAAAACCAATGAATAAATTGACTGTTACTATCACTTCTGGAACTTATACACAAGAAACAACAACTAACCGAAAAGGTTACTATGAATTTAAGGATATTCCTACAAAAGATTACACAATATCAGTATCTGCAGATGGATATGATACAGCATCGAAAGAAATTTCAGCTGTGAAGACAGAAATTGCTGAAGTAAACTTAATGCTTCCTCCAAAATCAACCGTAGATTATGAAAATGATTATAATGATGGAAAGATTTACTGGGCTGATTTAGCAGGAAATACAAAGAGTACTACAATTAAAAATACTGGCGAAGCAACAAATATCTTATTCCAGGGCGGCGGACATTCCAATGTTTATGAAATGAATGCACCTCAGTTTAAGAATGGTTGTGTAGAGATGGATTTAACAGCACAGGCAGATGGTATTCGTATTGGTATTTTATTGCGTGCGAAAGACATGAATAATCGTGTTTATGTAGGTGTAGGTGATGCAGCAAATCAATACTTTACAGAATATTGGGGTACTTCAACAGGTAATTCCTGGTCTGGTATGAGCACTGGACCTACATTTGCAGCTGGGCAAACTATGCATTTGAAAGCTGAAATTGTTGACCGTACAATTACATTGTGGGTAAATGGAGAGCAAATTTTAAGTAACACAATGAGCGGCGTACAGGTAGAGTCTGGTTATATTGGTCTGAATACAAGAAATACACACGATGTTTTAATTGATAATGTAAAAGTAACTTCTTATGATGCGCCAGAAGGTGATGTTCAGACGGCAGCTGGACATGTATCTTTGAATGGCGAAGCATTAGAAGGAGTAAAGGTTTCCTTAATAGATGCAGAAGGTAATATAATAAAAGAAGCTAAGACCGATGCACTTGGAAATTATCAGTTTAAGAAACTTGCATTTGGAGAATATACTGTACAGGTTACAAATGAATCAGAAACAAAGACTGCAAACGTTACAGTGGAAGCAGTAGATGGATATTGTGTCGTTCCTGAAATTGCATTTGGCGAAAAACCAGTTGTAAATAAAGCAGTATTGGAAGTTGTAACAGATATTTACAGTACTTATGACGAATCCGAATACACCGAAGAAAGCTGGGCAGTATTTGCACAGGCAGTGAAGGATGCAAAAGAGATATTAGAAGATGAAGCGGCAACGCAAGAAGAAGTAGATGCCGCATTAGAAACATTAAAGAATGCTGCATCTGGACTTGCAAAAGTAGAAATTCCAGTACCAGTAAATAAAAATGCCATTAAGGTAGTTGTAGGAATTTATAAGACATATGATGAAACGGAATATACGAAAGAGAGCTGGACAACACTTGCAGAAGCTTTGGAAGCAGCAGATCAAGTAATTGCAGACGAAGAAACAACACAAGAAGAAGTAGATGCTGCATTACAGACATTGATTGATGCAGGCGAAGGCTTACAAAAAGCAGAAAAACCAGTAGAAATCAATAAAGTAGGTCTGGAGGTAGCAACTACAATTTATGCAACCTACG
>DVHN01000117.1 GCA_018712075.1 Candidatus Fimimorpha faecalis | reverse complement strand
TTGGAGCTAAAATCGTAGATAAAGAATTTGATGAGTATGCTCCATCCTTCTTATCAGGAAGATATCTGAAGGGAGAAAAGGCAAACGCAGATACAGTGGTTAATTACCAGAGAGATACGTTCATTTTAGATTATTTAAATTTTGTTCCAGAAAACACAGAGGTTAAAAATCCAGAAATTGTTGTAATACCAGAACAGGTTGATATGTATAACAAAGACGATATTATAGCAAGTGAAAAAGCATGGAATGATTTGTATTCGCATGAACAAAAAGCAATTAACGATTTATTGAGAGAAAATCAAATTGCGTTCCATAACCGCTATGAAAGTTATACATATCAAGATATCTTAAATACTGCAAAAGGATTTGAAAATACAGTACAGAGTTTTATTGATACGTATTTATCTTCAAAACCAGGAAAGACCTATTCCAATGTAACATTGGATAATGCAATTCAAATTGCAAAAGGTCAAGCTGCATGGGAACAATTAACAGCGGATCAAAAAGAAGCATTGGATAAGAAAATTCATGATTTTATGGCAGATCCATATAATCGTACCGAATGGCCAGATGCAACTGATAGTTATATTTGGGAGCATGTATATCATGATGCAGTGATTTACAAAGATGCAAAAGAATTTTTGGATTCTTTGCCAGAAGATATTACATTCTATAACTACCAAGAATACATTGATGCAAAAGACGAATTTGATGCCTTGACAAAGGAAAAAACTTATAATGAACATAGAGGAATCTTAGGAGAAGCAAAACAGAAGAATGCTCAAGAAATCGTTAATGATACGATTCAAAGAGATGGTAAGTTCATTTTGGGTGAAGGCACTAGCATTACTGGCTATATCGTAAATAACACAAAAGATGGGTTATATAAACATGCACAAGAATGCAAGACAGCAATGGATTTCTTAAATACTTATATGACTCAAAAAGGTGTTATTGTAGAAGATACAACGCCAGCAACAGTGGATACAGTAGAAAAAGCATTTAATCAATATTATAAAGATGCAAAGAAGAATAAAAAATATTTTGATGACCGTGTAAATGCAAAAATTGATCGTTGGCTGACAGATAATAGAGGTAAGACATTTGAAGAGTTTGTAAATGTAATTACAAATGATTTATTTACAAACGAGACTAAAAAAGATTATATTGTAAAAGGCGATCCAGGAGAAAAATATAATATTGAGTTAAATCAATTCGCAAAATATATTACCGATGATTCTGGAAAATTCTATTCAATTGATGCAATGACTTCTGAACAGGCAAAGGATGTTGTAGCTGGTAAAGAAGCATGGAATACTTGGAAATATGAGTGGACACATGAAGATATGAATACATGGCTTCCATATGCCTATGCATATCAGTACAATATGGATATTGTACATGATCATGAGTGGAGACTGAAAGTTCCGGCATCTTACATTGATTATTTGACAAAGGCAGAATTAATCCTTGGACAAGATGCTTCAGATCAGTCAGTTGTAGAAGCGTTTGTTGAAAAATATATGCCTGATACAGTAACGTTAGACAATGCAGCAACTGTAGTAAGCGGAGAAGCAGAATATAATAAGTTAACAGACAACCAAAAGAAGCTAGTAGGGGATTATGCATCTAAGTTAAAAGAAGCAAAAGCTCTTTTAGCAGATAAAGAAGCAGCAGATGAATTTGTTAAGAAATATATGCCTGATACGGTAACAGTAGACAATGCAGCGACTGTAGTAAGTGGGGAAGCAGCATATAATAAGTTAACAACTAGTCAAAAGGAATTAGTAGGAGATTATGCTGCGAAATTAGATCAAGCCAAGAAGATCGTAGCAGACAAAGCAGAGGCAGATGCATTTGTTGAGAAGTATCCATTTGTAACAGTAACAGATGCCAATGCAGCAAAGGTTGCAGCTTATAAAGATGCATGGAATGCGTTGTCAGCAGATGCAAAGAAGTATATTGACAAAGATTATGAAGCATTGATTGCTGAAGCAGAACAATTGTTAGTTCGCCCTGTATTAACCTATCAAACTCATGTACAAAATATTGGATGGCAAGATTATGTTCCTGAAGGTGCATTGTCTGGAACGACGGGCAGATCTCTGCGTCTGGAAGGTATTAAGATTAATCTTACGGGAGTAGATGGCGGAGTTACGTATCAGACTCATGTACAAAATGAAGGATGGCAAGAGTGGGTAAATACAAATGAGATGTCTGGAACAAAGGGAAAGAGTTTACGTTTAGAAGGTATTAGAATTAAACTGACTGGTGAAATTGCTAATAGATATAGCATTGAATACCGTACTCATGTACAAAACAAAGGCTGGCAAGATTGGGAAAGAGATGGAGGAATGTCTGGAACAACAGGACAGAGCTTACGTTTGGAAGGTATCCGTATTCGTCTGGTTAAAAAATAATTAAGTATAATATACTTCCTTAAAATGTAACAGAAAGTGTTCCTAATTTTCTAGGAGCACTTTCTGTATTAATGGAGAAATAGATAAAAGTTTTGTAATTGTATAATCAATAGAAACTATAGATTAAAAATAATATAAGATTTTTTGCCGAAAAAACACAATTTCGCCGAATTTATCATGAAAGAAATAAAGCAAATGAATACTGGATGCTTCAAGAGGAGGAAAGAAAAAACGAATGCAGTATAATTTTATTCCTTTGTATAATAAAATGATCGATGAAATTTTAAATATTACAAAAGAAGAAGAAATTTTGAGTTATATATTAAAGTTTTGTTCTGACCTTTACAATATACCAAAGTTAAAATTGAAAGATGGGATAACACCAGCTTATATATTAACAAAACAGTTGGTAAAAGCGGTAGTGAAACTAGATACGACAAATGAAGATAAAAAAATGAACCAGCGTTCGATTGCCATCAAAAGTGGAGAAAGCGAATCCTATGTATCAAAACTTTTTAATTTACACCAATACATAGGGAACAAAAGGCAGAGTGATGATCTTACGATTCCTGAAAAAAAATATAGAATCGCCAGAATTTGTATGGCAATGCGGTTAGATTTTTGGGAGAGTCAGGAAATCTTAATAGCGGGTGGATATGTACTAAATCCAATGGATCCTGTCGATACTGCTTTTATTTTTGCACTTAACTGTGGGTATGATTATTTTCAGTTAGAAAAATTAATCGATGAATTAGTAGAAAGAGAAATTATAACAAAGCGCAGAAAAAGCTGTTGTATGCTATGTGAGTCGGAATAATATAACCTGCAAATAATCTACAGTAAAAAAATTAATGAAAGATGTAATGAATTCATGACACTGTTTTTTCATATTTATATAATTTCAAAAATAGAGTTGTTTTATTAAAAACCTTATCATATATAGTATTTGCTAAATATTGATTAAGGAAGATTTAATAGAGCAACTCTATTCTTGAGGTATATAAAAATAAATAAAATTTATCCTATATTTTTAAAGGAATTTGTTTTATAATAAAAAAATAAATACAGAGTGAAATGAGGATGAAAATGAAATATCAGCATGTGGAACATACATTTGAACCAGTTTTTGATGAAAAATCAAATGTACTAATATTAGGTTCGTTTCCTTCTATAAAATCAAGAGAAGAGCAGTTTTATTATGGTCATCCACAAAATCGCTTTTGGAAAATATTAAGTAATCTGACCAAAGAAAAATTGCCTATTACGATTGAAGAGAAAAGGGCAATGTTATTAAGAAACCATATTGCAATATGGGACGTTGTTGCAAGTTGTGATATTATAGGATCAAGTGACAGCAGCATTAAAAATGTGGAACCAGCGCCAATAAACAATATTTTAAAACAAGCCCCAATTCAAAGAATTTATGTAAATGGAGGAACGGCTTATAAGCTTTATAAAAAATATTGTGAAAAAGAGACGAAAAGGGAAGCGATTAAACTCCCATCTTCCAGCCCAGCGAATGCAGCATGGTCATTGGAACGTTTAACGGACTATTGGGGAAAAGAATTGCTCTTATAAAACAAAATTCTTTCGAATAAGGTTTCAATTTTTGTTAATAATCCAAATAGATCAAAAATCAGTTGTGATTGAAAGGTTGGGTGCAAATTATGAGACAGAAAATTATCTATTTTGCATGTGCTGTTTGGATTGTAATGCTGGCAGATTTTATTGTGGAAGAAGTTAGAGAAAAAGAGGCGATTGTAGTACAGGCAATGGAATCACAAACGTTTTCTGATGTGGAGACAACAATTGAGTTGTCTGGAAGATATCCGAGAAAATTGCAGACAGGAGAAATAGAGCGTATTTTTATAAATATGGCAAAGCAACTAGGCATAACCGAGAATTATCAGATAAAAACAGAGAAAAAGTCCAATGGAACGGTTACGATATTTGAAAAAGATGGAAAAAATGGTGCAGCAACGTTTCGCTATATTGCCTTGGAGGAAACGGTTCATCCAGAATACTATATGGTGCTGAATATGAAACTCTATCATAATATTGACTGTGCGTTGGAGTATAAGCAGAGAATCCAGCTAATTGGTCAGCAATATGGAATTGAAGGTACGGTATGTATGGAATTGGAGGGAATCTATCCAGTTCAATTGTCTATGGAAGAAAAAAAGAAGGCAGAAGGCAAAATTTTTGAACAGCTTGGAGCAGAATTTGTTTCGGGCTCCCGAGAAGAAGCGTTATATACCGTATATGGATATACGGATGCGGTGAAACAATATTTTACGATTGAGGATAAAAAGACAAATATTAATCTGGCTTTTACTGAAAATGATAGTATGCAAACGGTATGGCATTTAGGAATTCCCGTATTGTGGGAAGAGTATTAGGTTTGGGGAAAATAGGTGGAATTGTGGAACATAATAGGAAAGCTCTCATATTTTATAATGAGTGAAAAGAAAAGGAATAGTCAAATGGAAAGACCTTTTTATAGACCACGTATTTTGTATGCTCCATATCCATTTCATATGATGCAGGAAGAGTATTCGCAGTCTCCCTCTTATATGTCGTGGCCAATGATGCAGTATCCTCCAACGGTTGTAGATGAAGATAGTGAAATAGAATTCTGGAAGGAAATGTATCCAGATAAAATGAAAAAGATTCAAAATTATGTGGAAGAGACATGTGATAAACTAGATTATGATGGAAGTGCAATGTACGATGAATGCCCAGATAAGGTTACATTATATCGTATTAGTACAATGATCTATGACATGTTGATGGACGATGAAGAATTTCAGATGGAAATAGGGGAAGATGAGATGGAACCAGAAATGGATGATGAGATGGAAGAATCCCTTGAGTCAAGCCAGTTGAAGGGAAAACGTCCTCCAAAGCCACGTCCGCCCAAAAAGCCGCATAATCCTTGGTTGAAAGATATTATTGATGTATTGTTATTTGAAGAGATGCATCGTCGTCGTTGGGGAAGAAAGAACTATAGAGGTCGTAATTGGTAAAGAATTAAAATTTCGACACTTTTATAGTAAACTTAGTCATATGGGATGAATGATAACATTCTGTATGACTAAGTTTTTTTATTCATAGGAGATACTTTTTTAAATTAGAGTATTAAAGTAACGATTTTATGAGATAAAAAATCCATTCATGAATATTTTTTAAAATTTAAAGAAAGCTATTGAGGTTTTGAGTATTTCCATTTAGAATAGAAATGCAGGAAGTAATTCTGTAAATACTCAATATGAGAGGGATGCTATCGTGAAGAAGCAAGTAGGAAAAATTATTATTGTAGCGATTTTAGGAATCTTAGTATTAGAACTAGGACTCTATGTTTTCTTCCATAAAAAGTCTAGTACACAATCATTTGAAGAAATGGAACAAGCAAGTTTTCCAGTTGTGCGTGTAGAGGGATCGGGAGGAAGTTATAGTGATCTGTATGGTTTTACAGATGAAATGGAAACTAGTTCCATTCGTAACACAATTACGCCATTGAATGAAGAAAGAGAGTTGATGCTGAGCGTATATACGTATGGTCATACAATTGATGAAGTAGGATATCAAATTCGTAGTTTGGATGGAGAACATCTAATTGATGATGTAAAATTAGAAACTGCTAAAACTGGAGAAACTATTAGTATTCCACTAAAATTGACAAATTTATTAGAAGAAAATACAGAGTATACATTAATCATATCACTGAATGCAGAACAAGAAACATTGCGTTATTTTAACCGAATTATTTATGGAAAAGATATGCACGTAAGAGATATGTTAGATTATGTCTTGAACTTTTCAGAATCCACATTTGATAAAAAAGCGGCAGAAGATACCGTTGTAAATGTCGTTCAGATCGATGGAAGCATGGGAGAAGACGATTTTTCTTACATTAATATTCATTCTAAATTTAATATGTTTACCTGGGGAAGTTTAGCACCAGTTCGGACGGAAGACCCTGAGATTTCTATTATGGATATTTCAGATTCTCAAATGGCAGTTACTTTAAATTATCCAATAGAAGTAACGATAAATGACCAGACTACTACTTATGATGTGGAGGAATCATTTCGTGTAAGCTATCGAAGTGGTAAAATTTATTTGCCAGGTTATGAACGTTATGTAAAACAAAGGGTGAAGTTCCAGAATGATGCGGTGTCTAACAATGCAATTTCACTTGGAATTGGAGATGGAAATTGTTCTATCATAAGTAGTGAAAAAGGGGAAATTACAGCAATTGTGTATGATGGACAACTCTGGAGCTACGAATATGAGACGGGGGTCCTATCCTGTATTCTGGCTTATGAGGATAATGGAATTGCGAACCAGAGAAGAGAAAACCATTCGGAAATTCAAGTTATTGATGTAAAAACCGATGGAACGATTGACTTTGTAACATATGGGTACCGTGACCGTGGAAGAGATGAAGGAACAGTCGGGATTTATGCATATCGTTATCATCCGAAAACTGACGACACAGAGGCTTATATTGAAGAAATGTTCAATATTCCTGTGAATGTTTCGGAGGATATTCTAAAAAGTGAGTTTGGCGATTTGATTTATTTAAATGAAAATGATGTATTTTATTTTCAGTATGGAAGAGGATTGTATAGTTATAGTATGGCGGATAATCAACTAACCAATATTGTAACGTTGGATACACCAGATGCCATCTTTATTAGTGCAGATGGAAATACAATTGCCTGGGAAGAGCAGGGAGAAGAGGCTTATAATACAAAAATCAATTTATTAAATACAGCAACGGGAGAAGTCACTGCAAAAGAGGCAGAAGATGGAACTTATTTCCAAGTACAGGGCTTTATTCAGAAAGATTTAGTTTATGGAATAGGAAGGATTGAAGATATTAAAGAGGAGTCTGGAGTTGTTTCATCCATGCCGATGTATGCAGTAGAAGTATTAAGCCCTCAAGATCAGCAAGTGCTGAATCATTATGAAAAGGAAAATATTTTCATTGTTGGGGTAACAGTAGAAGAGAATCGAATTGTGTTTGAACGCATTTCTTATAATGAAGATGGAAGTATCGCAGAACAGCCGCAAGATTATTTGCTTCTTGGAGAGGGAACGGAAAAGACAGAGTATGTAACATTAACGAGTTCCACTTCAGATGTAAAGAAAAAAGAATATGCATTAAAAATGAAAACTCCTGATAAAACAATTAATCTAACGGTGGATGAAACGGTACCACAATTTTTAGTAAAAAATCATTATCGTACCCTGAAACTGGAAGATAGCATTACAAGTGAAAACTGTTATTATGTTATTGGATTTGGTGGAGAGAATGAGATAAAATATTCAATGAAAGAAGCAATTGAACTGGCAAATGAAAATCAGGGAATTGTACTTTCCAGAGACCAAAAACAGCTTTGGAAATATGGTACAAGGTCTGCCAAAAAGGAATTAGAGATCGAAGCAGTTGATGCTCAGGGAGAAGGAGATACGTTACAGGCAGTGATTGAAATGATTGTCAACTATGAAGAGATAGCAGAACAGACGGAGAATACTACAGAAGAACAATCCGCAGAACAACTTTCGGGAGAAGATTCTGCATTATCTCAGTTGGCAGCAGCAATTCCATATCAAGTTGTCAATTTGGCAGGATGCGATCTGGAGAATGTTTTGTACTATGTAGATTTAGGCAGTCCAGTTATTGTAATTATGGGAAATAATTCGGCTCGATTAATTACTGCCTATACGGCAACTGATATCACATTCTATGATCCATTGAATCAGCAATTTACAGAAATGCCGATAAAAACGGCAGAAACATTATTTGAAAGAACTGGAAATAGCTTTATTAGTTATGTAAAGTAAACAGACAGGATAGAAAAAGCGTCTTGATTTGGGATAGATGATAACCATTTCAAGACGCATTTTTTATTTTTTAAGTGTTTTCAGCATTCTTATGTTCGATGTATAAAAGTCCACATGTTATTTTACAGGAATATTTTTTTATGTAGTTACGATATTCTTTGAAATTAATAAAGTATCTTTTTCCCCAAGAAGAAATCTCTAACATAGGAGAATTGTTAGGTGGAAAGTAAACACCTGTGATAGTAACATAATGAGAATGAATATTACGTTGACATGGTGTATAAGAAGATTCGTTTTCTTGTTTATAAAAAGTAATTCCTTCTTTCTTCCAAAAACATGGGAAATTAGGACCAATTGCTAAAATAATAGGGAAGTCATTTTGCAGAGATTTTATAATTATATCTAGCATGTTTCGGTTATTCATAAAACAATGATACTTAGCATGAAGCGGAAGTTTGTACCGATGCATATATCGGTTAAAGGCAAGTTGTATTGCCAGTGCAGTTACTCCAGAATATGGAATCGTGAATGTGTAATGCCGATTAATCATTCGGATATATTGCATATAAGATTTTTGAGAAAGTATATTATCTTTCAAAAATACTGGTGCAGTTAATTCTGTTTTGCAAAACCGCTTGGTAAGGTAAAGCCATACATCGGCTAATGCAATCGTTCCACATCCAAATCGACTTAATCTGGCTTCCCTTCCAAATTTTTTGGCTTGAGAATGCCAGTTTTGATTACCTCCATAAGAGAGCCCATTCGGTGTCGAAACTTGAATATAATCAGGATATTTTAAATGAATTTGCTTCATAATTGAAATCACTTCTTTTCTTTTTGGTTTTCTGCTAACTCATTATAGGAGGCTGGCAAAACGATGTCAATGCTTTTGGAAAAGGATATAGAAAATTAACAGTATCGTAAGAAAACGGTAAAAATTTTGAATAGAAAAATTTAAGAAT
>DVHN01000116.1 GCA_018712075.1 Candidatus Fimimorpha faecalis | reverse complement strand
GTGGAACTTGCAACAAAAACAAAAATTTTCTGTGGATGTTCGACAGAATTTGGCGGAGCACCAAACACGCATACTTGTCCTGTTTGTACGGGAATGCCTGGTTCTCTTCCAGTATTAAATAAACAAGTCGTAGAGTTAGCATTAGAAGTAGGTCTGGCTGCAAATTGTGAAATTAATCAATATTGTAAATTTGACCGTAAGAACTATTTTTATCCAGATAATCCACAAAACTATCAGATTTCACAACTCTATCTTCCAATTTGTCATGATGGAAAAATTGAGATTGAAACAGCTGCTGGAAAGAAATTCATTAGAATTCATGAGATTCATATGGAAGAAGATGCGGGAAAATTGGTTCATGATGAGTGGGACGACTGTTCTTATGTGGACTATAATCGAAGCGGCGTACCACTGATTGAAATTGTATCAGAACCAGATATGAGAAATGCGGATGAGGTCATTGCCTATCTGGAAAAACTTCGTATGATTGTGCAATATTTAGGAGCATCGGATTGTAAATTACAGGAAGGTTCCATGCGTGCAGATGTGAATCTGTCTGTACGGGAAGTGGGAAACCCAAACTTTGGAACACGAACCGAAATGAAAAATTTAAACTCATTTAAAGCCATTGCTCGTGCCATCGAAGGGGAACGAGAACGTCAGATTGAATTGTTGGAAGAAGGAAAGAGCGTGCTGCAAGAGACAAGACGCTGGGATGATAATAAAGAATCTTCTTATCCAATGCGTTCCAAAGAAGATGCAAAAGATTATCGTTATTTCCCAGATCCAGATCTTCCTCCAGTTGTAATTAGTGATGAATGGATAGAAGAAATTCGCAAAAAACAGCCAGAACTACAGCCAGAGAAGAAGCTTCGCTATCAAACCGAATATCAGCTTTCCGAATACGATGCAGATCTAATTACAGGAACAAAGAAAATTGCAGATTTATTTGAAAAAACGGTTAATCTATGTAAGCAGCCAAAAAAAGCAGCCAACTGGATGATTGGAGAGACATTCCGTCTAGCAAAAGAAAAGAAAATGGAACCAGAGCAAATTTCCTATTCTCCAGAACATTTAGCTAAATTAATTGAAATGACCGAAGCAGGAAGCATTACACAGACCGTTGCAAAAGACGTATTTTTCCATATTTTTGAAGAGGATATCGAACCAGAACAATATGTGAAACAACATGGACTTGGAGCAGTGAGTGATAGTTCTGAATTAGAGGCAATCGTGAAAATAGTATTAGAAGAAAACCCATCTACTGTAGAACAATACAAAGCGGGAAAAGAAAAAGTAATGGGATTTTTAATTGGTCAGGCAATGAAAAAGACAAAAGGAAAAGGAAATCCAGGAATCATTAGTAAGATGATGAAAGAATTACTAACAAATTAAATAGAGTTGATCGACTAAATCAATACAATGATTCTTTTCCCTTACATTTTGGAATATTATATACTTCTAATTATAAGTATAGGAAAAAAACTGGTCGTGTATATAGCAGAAAGATGTAAAAATAAAAAATAGAATTTCAAAAATAAGGAGATATCAAAACGGATATCTCCTTTTTGTGTACCATAAATTGACTTTCAAAACTGTAAGTATTTTTTCGCCATGGAACTTGTTATAATTGTACTATATTCCAAATCCATGTGATAAGAAGAAAGGAGCAATTCGTATGGAACATATATTAAATTTAGAACAAGTGAAAAAGTATTACGGGGGAAGTACAGGTAATATCACAAAGGCAGTGGACGGGATTTCCATGTATATAGATAAAGGTGAATTTGCTGCAATTATGGGAGCAAGTGGTTCTGGTAAAACAACATTGCTGAATTGTATTTCTACGATTGATACTGTAACAAGTGGACATATTTTTGTAAATAATCAAGATATTACGGAGATGAAAGAGCAAGATTTTGCAGATTTCAGACGTGAAAACTTAGGGTTTATTTTTCAAGATTTTAATTTACTAGATACATTAACCATTGAGGAGAATATTTCCCTTTCCTTGATTATTAATAAGAAAAATCCAGAAATGATTAAGAAAAAAGTACAAGATATTTCGGATAAACTGGGAATTTCTGATATTCTATCTAAGTTTCCCTATGAGGTTTCTGGCGGTCAGAAACAGCGTTGTGCCTGTGCAAGAGCATTGATTAATGAACCGAAATTGATTTTGGCAGATGAACCAACAGGAGCATTGGATTCTAAGTCTTCCAGATTATTATTGGAAACAATGGAAAATATTAATCAGAAATTACAGGCAACTATATTAATGGTAACACATGATCCATTTACTGCCTCTTTTTGTAACCGCATTTTGTTTTTAGAAGATGGAAGAATTTTTAATGAAATATGGTAGGGATTGCTTCCATTTGGCTTTGGTATTCTCGTTTTCAAATGGAATTTATCAGTAAAAATGAAACACTTACTTATTTAATGTTAAGTATGATTGGCTTAATTATTAGTATTTATGGTATTTCTGCTACAGTCGCAGATATGGTATGTTCTTTTATAATAAAAAGCAAAAAAATAAAATATCAAAAAGATAATCTGTTTTTGATAAGGACATTTGTTTCGAAAGCGAGAACAATGAGTTTTACGTTTGGGACACTTTCCATGTTAATTCTGCTATCTATATTTTCGTTAAACATATCAAATCTTAGTAATGGGTTGTATAAAAGTTCCTTGGATCAAGAAGCACCTTATGATGTGAGTATATATGACGATCAAGAAGCATTTAAGGAATACATTAAAGTGATAGAAGAAGATTATACCGTAGAAAAAACACTTGCATATGATATTTATAAGGAACCGAAAAAACAAATTCAAAGATTATATGATGAATTTACCGATTATGACAGTGTTATGAAGTTAAGCGATTATAATCAGCTATTAACAATGAGAAATATGGATACGATAAGCCTACAGGAAGATGAATATATAATAGTTACAAGCAGTCAATCGAAGTATTTGGTGGAAGGAAATGCGAGTATTAAACAAATTCAATTATCAAGTGGAGATTTCTTGCAGCTAAAAGGAGTGACAACAGAAACTTTTTGGTATACACTAAACAGCAGAAGCGATTTTATAATTGTGGTTCCAGATTCATATGTAAAGAATTTAGAATTGGCAGAAAGTCATTTGATTGTAGATACAAAAGAAGAAACAACCGCATCATTAGAAACGAAAATAGAGGAACGAATGTCCTATCGCCTATGTAAAACAGGAAGCGATGGAGAGATCAACTGTCAATATTATAGAGTGAGGGTCAGAGGTTCGGCAGTTGAAGAAAATAATACGATGATAGCAATGATGTCCAGTATCTTTTTGTATATCTCTTTTATTTTTATTGCAGTTGTTGGAACGATACTTTCGATTCAAGCATTAAGTGACTCCACAAAGTATAAATATCGTTATCTGACGTTAAGAAGATTAGGTGTTAACGATAAAACACTTTATAGGATAATTAGAAAACAACTGTTTATTTTATTTGGTATGCCAGCGGTATATCCAATTTTAGTTAACTTTAGTTTGATTGATTCGATTAATAATGTATATTATATATTTTTGGAAAATCAGTATAGTTATTTGTTTTACTTTGCTGGAGGGTTGACAATTTTCTTTCTCGTTTATATCGTGTATTGGTTGACGACTTATATAGGATTTAAGAGAAATGTCAATGAGGAGAGTTAAGTCTGAAAAAACTTTTCCTCCATCTTTGAATTTATGCCATAATGAATGCAGTATCAGGAGGTAATAATGAAAATCGCAATTATTGAAGATGACGAGATTACTCGTCTGGAACTTTCTAAATTGTTGAAAAAACAAGGATATGGAACGGTATTGCTGACTAATTTTAAAAACTTAACTGAGGAGTTATCACAATATGTTGTAGATTTAGTTTTGCTTGATATTAACTTACCATATGAAAACGGATATGAGATCTGTAAGAAAATGAAAAAACTACAGCAAGTCCCAGTTATTTTTGTAACAAGCAGAGATAGCAGTGCAGATGAATTAAAAAGTATTCAAGTAGGTGGAATAGATTTTATTACGAAACCATATGACACAGTTATTCTGTTAGAAAAGATCAAACGTGCATTAAAACTTTCTGATCCCAATAATTTCCGAGAAATTGTAAAAAAAGAATGTACCCTGGATTTGCATTTATCCATTTTAAAGTATCGGGAAGAAAGTGTTGAATTAACAAGAAATGAATTTCGTATTTTGTATTATTTTTTTATGAGCGAAGAAGAAATTATTTCTGAAATTTTACCAAAGCCACGAGAATTGCAAAATAAAGCCTATTATTATGCATTGAAAAAGGCATGTAAATCAATGAATGAAGAAATTAGTAAACGAATGGAAGAACAACTAGAGTACCAAGAATATGTGGAAAGCTTTGCTCATGAAATTAAAATACCAATCGGAGCATTGTCTTTAATTTTCGATAATACGAAAAATTATGTTTTGAAAAAAGAAACTGATAAAATTTTTCAACTTGTGGAACAAATGCTTTATTATGCTAGAAGTGAAAATACGGAAAAGGATTATTTTGTAAAAAAACTCAACCTAGAAGATGTCATACATAATGTGATTTTAAAATTTAGACATTCTCTTCTGGAAGTTAAAACGGTTATAGATATTCATGATATGGATAATATTGTTTATACAGATGAAAAATGGCTGAGTTTTGTTCTTTCACAAATAATACAAAACTCGATCAAATATTTTGATAAAGAAAAAAACTGTTTGTCGATCTATAGCCAAAGGAATGATAATTATATTTTGTTGGTCATTGAAGATAACGGATGTGGAATCAAACAGTCGGAACTTGCAAGGGTATTGGAGAAAGGTTTTACTGGTTCAAATAGAAAAAAAGCCAATGCAACAGGAATGGGGCTATACTTATCCAAAAAACTATGTGATAGATTAGGATTAAAGCTAGAAATTGACTCCAAAGAAGAAGAATATACGAAGATAAACATTATATTTCCAAAAGGGAGCGTACATTCCTTGGCAGAGTAGTGAATAGGAAAAAACATAAATTCTGGGTAAAAAGGCGGAATAAATAGATAACACGAGTTGATATGGAAGTGGTATACTGAGGAAAAGAGACTGATATCAAGGAATACGGAATAGATCGGAATAGAATTTATTGTAATGATTAGGATGGAGGAATGAATTTATGAAATTTTTATTTGCTTCTGATTCTTTTAAAGGAACATTAACATCATGGCAGACAGCACAGCTTCTTACTCAGGCAGCAAAAGAAATTTTTCCAGAATGCGAGTGTGACAGTATTGAGGTGGCAGATGGAGGAGAGGGAACAACGGATGCTGTGATTGCAGCTACAGGTGGAGAGAGAGTTTTTTTGAAAGTACGTGGTCCCTTGTTTGAAGAGCAAGAATGTTATTATGGCAAACTGGACAATAAAAGAGCGGTGATGGAGATGGCAGCAGCTTCTGGCTTGCCACTTGTGCCATTATCCAGCAGAGATCCCCGCAGGACAACTTCTTATGGAACAGGGGAGATGATTGTAGATGCAATGGAAAGAGGATTTACCGATATTTCGATTGCGATTGGAGGATCTGCTACGAATGATGGAGGTATGGGATGTATGAGAGCGCTGGGAGTTCGCTTTTTGGATGAGGATGGTAAAGAACTTTCTGGATGTGGAAGTGATTTGGAAAAAGTACATTGTATTGATGATTCTGGTCTTCACCCTGGAGTAAAGAACTGTAAATTTACCGTGATGTGTGATGTAACAAATCCGTTATGCGGCAAAAATGGTGCAACTTATACATTTGGGAAGCAAAAGGGCGGAACACCAGAAGTTTTAGATCAATTAGAAAAGGGAATGTGTCATTATCGAGATTTGCTTCTGGATTATTCTGGTATTGATGTAGATCAGATACCAGGTGCAGGTGCAGCAGGAGGACTGGGAGCAGCGTTAATGGTATTTCTGGGAGCAACGCTGAAATCTGGAATTGAAACAGTATTGGATTTGGTAGAGTTTGATCGGAGATTAAAAGACGTTTCACTTGTTGTTACAGGGGAGGGAGCCACAGATTGGCAGTCTATATTTGGAAAGGTTATACAGGGAGTGGGTATACGATGTAAAAGGCAGGGAATTCCTGCAATTGCCATTGTCGGAAGCATGGGAAACGGTGCAGAAAACATCTATGAATATGGGATTGAATCAATTTTGACTACAGTGAATGGAGTCATGCCTCTTTCGGAGGCATTGGAACGAGCAGAGGAGTTGTACCTTGGTGCAGCTAGAAGAATGTTTCGGATGCTGCGTGCAATGAAAAAGGTGAAATAGGCAGAAAATAGCTGGCATAATTCTCAAAATATTGAAGATAATGATAGCAATCGAGTTAATCAGATTTATTTTTGAGAAAGTTTATGGAATTTAATAAAGTGCTGTGCATTGACTGGAGGCGAATGGTGTTCTATGGATAAAAAGAAAATAAAGGATATTTTGGTGGATTGGATATTTGACATAATAGGAGGAATTTGCTATTCCATTGGTGTTTATACATTTGCAAAAATGGCAAACTTTGCCCCAGGAGGAATTTCAGGATTGGCATTGATTCTGAATCATCTATGGGGTACTCCAATTGGATTGACGATATTAATTTTAAATATTCCACTCGTCCTTATCAGTTATAAAGTAGTTGGAAAGAGATTTCTATTTAAAACAGCACGAACAATGCTTGTCTGTACTTTTTTTCTAGATATTGTCTTTCCGTATACGCCTGCCTATACAGGCAATCCATTGTTAGCAGCATTATATTATGGAATTTTCTTAGGAACAAGTTTAACGATTTTTTATATGAGAGGCTCTTCTTCTGGAGGAACGGACCTTTTGACGATGACAATTAAAAAATTTCGTCCTTATTTGTCGCTTGGTGCGGTTACATTGACAATTGATTTGTTTATTATTTCGCTTGGCTGGATTGTGTTTGGGGATGTTGATTCTGCATTATATGGTTTAGCAGGAACGGGTGTAGCATCACTTGTAATTAATAAAGTCATGTATGGCGCAGATGTAGGAAAAATGGCAGTAATTATTACACTGGATGGTCAAGGAGTAGCCGATGAAATTAGCAGCAAAATTCGAAGAGGATCTACGGTAATCAATGCGAAAGGAAGTTATACAAAATTAGAACGAGACGTGTTGCTTTGTGCCTGCTCCAAATCACAGGCGTATATTGTAAAAAAAGCAGTTTTTGATGTGGATCCAAAAGCTTTTGTTATGTTTACAGAAACGAGTGAGGTATTTGGAGAGGGATTTATTTCTACTTTAGATAATGCATAATAAGTGATAATACTGTTTGGTATTTTCTTAATATTAAAAAAATTATATTAAATTTTACAAAGATTTAGCTTAATACGGATAACAGGAAGGAAAAGAGAATATTATAATATAAAAAAAGAGAATGATTCAGTATTTTTAAGAGAGGCTTAATCTATGGTAAAAATTTATGTAATTGACACAAATGTTTTAATCCAAGCACCGTATGCCATTTATTGCTTTGATGATAATCAAGTAGTTCTTCCGCTTGTTGTAATGGAAGAATTGGATAATCTAAAGAAAAGTGAAGGGGAAAGGGGAAGTAATGCCAGAAAGACAATTCGGATTCTAGAGCAGCTTCGACAAAAAGGAGATCTTTTGAATGGAGTAGAACTGAAAAATGGGGGAACGCTTCGGGTGGAGAAAAACTTTGTAAATATAGAACTTCCTCACGATTTACCAGAGGATAAGATGGATAATCGTATTTTAAAAGTATGTAGAGGACTCGAGAACCAGAACCCAGAGCAAGTAGTGCTTGTAACGAAGGACATTTTATTACGGATTAAAGCGCAGATGATTGGAATACGTGCAGAAGATTTTACGACAGAACAGGTGGAAGAGGAACAATATACAGGTAGAATTGAGGTTTATGTTCCTGAAGAACTATTCCAAAATTTTGGGAAAGATGGAATTCCAATACAAGCAGTATATGAATCAGATGAATATGGGAAACAGTATACTCCTGAATTGGTTGAAAACGAGTTTGTCATTATCAAAGCAGATCAGTCTACGAAAAAGACACAGCTTGGACGAGTTGAAAATGGAGTGATTAAAAAATTAGATTATAAAAAAAGCAGTCCTTATGGAGTAAAACCACGAAATGCAGGACAGTACTTTTTACAGGAAGCCTTGATGCAACCAGCCGAAAAGGCGCCACTTGTAATTGTAAAGGGGATGGCAGGGACGAGTAAGACATTTTATTCTCTGGCAGTAGGATTGGAAAAACTTTTGAATAATCCGTCTGGAGAATACCGAAGAATTTTAATTTGTCGTCCAAATGCACAGTTTGATTCAGATATTGGATTTTTGCCAGGAGATGAACAAGAGAAAATTTCTCCATTAATGCGTCCAATTATTGATAACCTGGAGCAGTTGATTGATTCTAATGAAGAAGAACGTTATAAAGATGAGGCAGAACTTCAGGGAAAGATTGACGAGATTTTTGGAAGAAATTTAATTCAGATGGAGGCCTTAAATTTTATTCGAGGACGCTCGATTGTAAAAACATATTTAATTATTGATGAAGCCCAAAATATGACTCCCAACCAAGTAAAAGGAATTATTACCCGTGCTGGAAAAGATACAAAAATAATTCTATTAGGAGATCCAAAACAAATTGATCGTTCTTTTTTGGATGAACGGACGAATGGTTTGAGCTATGCTTCCGAACATATGAAAGGCAGTCCGCTTTGTTGGCAAATCAGTTTTACAGCGGAAGAATGCGAACGTTCCATTTTAGCAATGGATGCAATAAAACGATTATAAGGGATGAAAATATACATGGCAAATATAGTTGGATATAAACAAATTAGGAAAAATAAAGAAATTAATTTATTAATTGAAAATGGAAATCGAGTGTTAAATGAACTGGGATATACCGAACATTCTAGAAAACATGCAGCTAAAGTTGCAGAGACAGCTGGAAGCATTTTATATGCGCTTGGATATGAAGAACATAGAATTGAATTAAGTAAGATCGCAGGTTATATGCACGATATTGGAAATAGTATTAACCGAAACGATCATGCACATACAGGAGCTATTCTGGCATATCAAATTTTAAAAGATTTAGGTATGGCGCTAGAAGATGTGATTACAATTACAACAGCAATTGGTAATCATGATGAAGCAACTGGTATGGCAGTTGATGTTGTATCGGCAGCACTAATTTTAGCAGACAAAACAGATGTACGCAGGAATCGAGTGCAGAATCCAATCCCAGCCAATTTTGATATTCATGATCGAGTAAATTATGCGGCACTTTCCCAAACATTAGAAGTAAAGAGTGAAAAAAGATTGATACAAATGAGTTTAGAATTGGATGATTCGATTTGTACTGTTATGGATTATTTTGAGATTTTTTTAAAACGAATGATTATGTGCAGACGCGCAGCGGAAGTGTTAGGATGTCGATTTAAGTTAATCGCAAATGGAAGTAAAATTTGTTAAATCATAAACAAAAAGAATCTTCACTGGATTATAATAATCAAACACGGTTTTAGCAGCTATGACAGCAGCTAGAGCCGTGTTTTTATATAATCGTTGAATGAAATACCGAATAAATGCGATTCTTTGGAGTAATAAAATCAAACAGAAACGTGAAATAGATAAAACTAGATATAGACAATGTTTGGATAATAAGGGTATAATTAAGAAAAATCCAATAGAAGTAAAGGAGAGAATGGATTGAAACGGTTATTGAATAAGCGAAAATGGATGCTGGCTGCAATCGCTTTTGTAGAGATAGTTGTTTTATTTCTTGTACTGATTTTAACAAAAAATATGACAGTATTTCGGATTATGTTAGTTGGTGGACTGATTGTAATTGGTTTAGCGTTATATCAAAATCGGGTAAATGAGGATTATTTGACGGAAACAATGCAAGAATTATCTAATTTAATTGCACAGATAACTTCCCAAAAAGATGCAGTTTTATCGATAAATTCAAAAGATACCTTGATGGAAAAATTACAAAGTCAAATACGAAAGCTTGCGAGTATATTACGAACGCAGAAACGCTATGGAAATGGAAATGAAACAACGGTCATACTTGCTGATTTATCCGAGCAGTTAAAAACTGCCGCTACAGAATTGCAAATGTATAGTGAATTTCTTCAAGAGCCTGATTTACTGGAAGAAGAAAGAGAAGAGTATATGGAAATTATGGAGAAAACAATTCACAAATTTACATTTTCAGCAGAAAGTATGATTAAAATGTCACGATTAGAAACAGGGTTAATTCAACTCCATCCAAAGCTGACGGATTTGAAAGAAACAATTGTGGATGCAGTTATGAAAATGCATTATCCAGCAAAGCTGCGTCACATTGAAATTATATGGGACGAACCAAAAAAAGAAATTAATGCAATTCATGATCCATATTGGACGGTAGAAGCAATCGGAGATATTTTAGATAATGCGATTAAGTATTCTCCGCAGGGGAGTCAAATTATTGTGTCGCTTAATGTTTATAAACGGTTTGCAAGAATTGATATCCAGGATCAGGGAAAAGGAGTTCCAGAAGAAGAGCAGGCCAAAATCTTTCAGATGTTTTATCGTGGAAGTAATATTAAAGAAGAGGGAACTGGAATTGGATTATACTTGTGTAGAAAAGTCATTATGGATCAGAACGGTTATGTGGATGTAGAATCAAATCAAAATGGAAGTAAATTTTCAATTTTTCTTCCATGTGATTAAGATGGTTTGAGATAGAAAATTCTGCCCTTGTGACATTGATAATTTTTTGATATACTAAAATAAATCAGTAGTATCAAGGAGTGAGTCTTGAATATTGGAAATCCAAGAATAGAATGGAGAAAGTATGGCTAATATTTTAATCGTAGAAGATGATCATACGTTAAATAAAGGAATACAAATTGCATTAAAGAAAGATGGACATGAAGCGGTAGGAGCATATAGTTTTTTTGAAGGAGTAGAATTTTTAGTAAAGATGCAATTTGATTTATTTCTATTAGATATTAATTTGCCAGATGGAAATGGAATTGCTTTTTGTAAAAAACTTCGAGAAAAGTCCAGTAGTCCAGTTTTATTTTTGACGGCAAATGATACGGAAGAAGAAATGTTAAAAGGATATGAGGCTGGGTGTGATGATTATATTGCAAAGCCATTTTCCATTGCAGTACTTCGCAAAAAGATTCAAGTATTACTGAAACGAGTCAATTCGGAACAGAAGAAAAACAGTATTTTACAGTTTGGAGACTTAGAAATTGATAGAGAACAGATGATTGTCAAAAAATCAGGAGAGGAAGTTCATCTTACAGGAAAAGAATATAGCTTATTGGAATACTTGGCTCTTCGGCAGGGAAAAGTATTGACAAGAAAGGTCTTACTAGAACAGGTTTGGGATGTGGATAGTAATTTTATTGATGAAAATACATTAAGTGTTCATGTTAGAAGATTACGACAGAAATTAGAAAAAGATCCGAAAAACCCTGTTTATATTGTTACTGTATTTGGAATCGGTTATATATTTGGAAAGGAATTGCCATGAAAAAATAAATAAAATGCTTAGCTTTGATGGAAGAAAGGGAAGAAAAGGATGATTCAAATTGTTACAGATTCTGCTTCAGATATTACACTGAAGCAAGCAGAGGAAATGAATGTACAGATTGTACCGCTGACTATCTTGTTTGAGGATGGGGTATGTCCACAGGAAACAGATGAAGACTTTCAAATTTTTTATGAAAAGTTAATAAAAGAAAACGGGTTGCCTAAAACAAGTCAGCCAACTCCAAATAAATATTTGGAAATCTTCCGCTTAGCAAAGGAAGTTGGAGATGAGGTGCTTGTCATTACTCTATCAGGGGGATTAAGCGGAACGGTGCAGTCAGCAAAGCTGGCAAAAGATTTGGCCGGATATGAACGGATTGAAATTATTGATTCCAAACAGGCTATTTTAACACAGCGCATGTTAGTGGAGTATGCAGTTAAATTGAGAGATGAAGGTAAAACATTGGACGAAATTACAGCGTTAGTATTGAAGCAGAGAGAAAAGCTAACCGTTTTTGGTATGCTGGATACGCTTACCTATTTATAACTTCTCGGAATCTCAATAAATGAGATTCCAATTGAAACTTGATAACTGAATATCGTGCAGGAAAAGA
>DVHN01000115.1 GCA_018712075.1 Candidatus Fimimorpha faecalis | reverse complement strand
TTTTGTGATAAAACTACAATTCAACATTTAGTAGCAAAGAGGGAACAAAGCGAAGATATCTCTGTGATAGAAGGTGTTATGGGATACTTTGATGGAATTGGATTTACAGAACATGGAAGCAGTGCAGAAATTGCAAAGTGGACGAAAACTCCAGTGATTTTGGTTGTAAATGGAGCAGGGATGAGCCGATCCGTTGGAGCAGTCTTAAAGGGATTTCGGGAAATGGATGCACAAATAAAGGGAGTTATTTTTAATCGGATTTCGGAATCTATTTATAAAAATATGGCAGAAATGGCGCAGAATCTTGGTATTATTCCAATTGGATACGTACCAAAATTAAACGAGATACAACTGCCAAGCCGCCATCTAGGCCTTGTGACGGCAGGGGAAGTTGCAGCGTTTCAGAGCCAATTCGACTTCCTTTCAGATCAACTGGAGCGGACGTTGGACTGGGAACAACTATTAAAACTTGCAGCATCGGCACAGACATTGGAACAGATAGACGAATTAGAAGATATTGCAGCCTTTCCAAAAGAAAATCCCGTTACGATTGCGGTGGCGAGAGATGAAGCATTTTGTTTTCTGTATTCTGAAAATCTGGAGTTATTAAACCTACTGGGATGTCAGATTCGTTTTTTTCGTCCGCTTGATTCAAAAGAACTTCCAAAAGATGCAGATGCCCTGTATTTGGGAGGGGGATATCCAGAACTGTATGCAAAACAGCTTGCTAAAAATGAAAAAATTAGAAAAGAAATTTTTCTTGCGATTCAAAATGGTATGCCTTGTATTGCAGAATGCGGAGGATTTTTGTATTTACATAGAGAGCTGGAAGATGAACAGCATCAGTTTCATCCGATGGTTTCGTTGTATGAAGGAAGAGGATTGTTTGGAGATCGGCTTGGAAGATTTGGATATATTACAATGAGAGCAAAAGAAGATGGGCTATTGGCGAAAAAAGGAGATTGTTTGTATGCACATGAATTCCATTACTGGAAAAGTGAAACTCCAGGCAGTGATTTTTGTATAAGAAAGCCTGGAAATGGAAAGGAATGGGTGAGCAGTTATCATACGAAAACAGTTTATGCAGGATTTCCGCATCTTTATTTATATGGTAATCGAAATGCTGCGAGATCTTTTGTGAAGGCAGCGCAAAAATTTCAGAAAGAGAGGGAGATGCGGAAATGAGAGAGGAAACAATTCGTTTGTATTTAGAACAATGGAATCAAAACTTATTCAGTTTGGAGACTTATCGGCAGGCACAAAAACATTGGGATGCGATTGCCAAGCCGATTCATGGGCTTGGGATTTTGGAAGAAATAATTGCAAAAATAGCTGGGCTGACAGCAAATGTGGATGTAAGTTTCAATAAAAAATGTGTACTTGTATTTTGTGCAGATAATGGGATTGTGGAAGAAGGCGTGACGCAGACGGATAGTTCAGTTACAGCAATTGTAGCAGCCAATATGGCGAATGGAACAGCCAGCATCAATCGAATGGCGAAAGCAGCAAATACAGAAGTAAAAGTAATTGACGTCGGAATAAGGGATCAGGTAAAGTCGGATCGGATCCTTGCCCGAACGATAAGAAGAGGCACTCGGAATTTTTTAAAAGAGCCTGCGATGACCAAAGAAGAGGCATTGGAAGCGATAAAAATAGGGATGGAGGCGGTGAGACAATGTAAAAAAGAAGGATATCAGATTATTGCAACGGGTGAGATGGGAATTGGAAATACAACGACGAGCAGTGCTTTAATTAGTGCGTATTTAGGAATTCATCCAGAAAAACTAACTGGAAGAGGCGCAGGGCTGTCAGATGCTGGGTTGGAAAAGAAAAAAACAGTCATTGTACAAGCTTTGAAAAAATACGGATGGATGGATCAAAAAATAGAAGATGGGGAAACGGCATTTCGAGTGTTATGTGAAGTTGGAGGATTGGACATTGCTGCATTGGCAGGAGTATTTTTGGCAGGAGCAATCGAACAGATTCCAATTGTAATAGATGGAGTAATTTCAGCGGCAGCCGCATTAACAGCCTATCGGCTTTGCCCTTATTCGGTCAATGCAATGATTGCGTCGCATAGCAGTAAAGAACAGGCGCAGCAGGCGGTTATGGAAGAGCTGGGATTGGCTCCAATCTTATATGGAAATTTGGCACTTGGAGAAGGGACGGGAGCGGTGCTTTTATTTCCTATGTTGGATATGGCGTTGGAAGTTTACCGAGAAAATGCTACGTTTGAACAAACGAAGATTGCGGCATATCAAAATTATGAGAGGGATAAACCATGATAACGGTTATTACAGGGGGGAGCGGAAGTGGAAAATCCGTCTATGCAGAAAATTATGCAATGAAATATAGGAAGGCGGAGGACGCTTGCTTTTATATTGCAACGATGCAGCCATATGGAGAAGAGGGCAGGAATCGAGTTGAAAGACATCGAAAGCAGCGAGCAGGAAAAGGGTTCGATACGATAGAATGTTATCAAAATGTAGGAAGCTGTGCCAAACAGATAGAAAACGGAATCGTATTGCTGGAATGTATGTCCAATTTAGTTGCAAATGAATTGTTTCAACCAGAGCAAAAGCGAAATCAATTAGAACTGAGGGATTTTATTCTTCAGCAAATAAACGAGTTGGCAAATGGAAGTAAATATTTGATTATTGTTACAAATGAAGTATTTTCAGATGGAATCCAATACGATCCAGAAACGATGGATTATATCACGCTGCTTGGAACGGTGAATCAAGCTTTGATGGAAATGGCAGAGGAAGTGATTGAGGTTGTTTATTCCATACCAGTATATATAACTTCTCGGAATCTCAATGAATGAGATTCCAATTGAAA
>DVHN01000114.1 GCA_018712075.1 Candidatus Fimimorpha faecalis | reverse complement strand
GACCTACCGCTTAGGAGGCGGTCGCTCTATCCAGCTGAGCTACGGAAACATCTTTAAAATCTATTCAATTTTAGTCTTAAACTTACTCAATGTCAATCGCCTTTGCCCGAAAGGCGGTCGTTATAACATATTCTTAGGAGGCGAACGCTCTATCCTGCTGAGCTACAGAGACTTATTTATTATTATACCAATTTTCAATAAAAAATCAACCATAAAATTCGGTTTCTTCAGAAATGTTTTGAAGTATAAAAGGAAGCTCCAATGGAGCCTCCCTTCATTGTATTATTGTTCTTCTGCTAAAATTTCATTCATATCTTGTGCCGCTTTTTTACAGGCTTCTTCCATTGTACTTTCTCCATTCCATGCTGCTTTCAGATCTTCACCAATCTGATTTTCCCATGTAACGGTTGAGTAAGTAGCTGGACGGAAAACTAATTCACTATTATCGAGCATATCCAAATATGCTTGTATATTAAAGGCATCCGTATAATTTTTCCAACTTTCTGACACGCCGTCGTATGCAGCCATAGTAACTCCAAGCTCTGCCTGTTTTTGCTGCATTTCTTTTGTTCCAAACCACTCAATTAATTTCTTTGCACCTTCTGGATTACTTGTATTTGCATTTGCTGCCCATCCTAAACCATTATAAATACTCACTCTCTTTCCCGTTTCTGCATCTTTTGGAAGAACTGCAACATCACAGTTTTCTCTTATATAATCGTTCTGATTAAAACTTCCAACCATCCAGGACCCCATTGGAAGCATTGCAATTTTTCCAGAACTAAATAATACATCCAACGCTGTTTCTGACATGACTTGTGGAGAAGGCATACATTCTTTTACTAATTTATCTACATAGTTCATTGCTTCAATAGTTTCAGGACTATCCATCATGGAAGTTTTATGGTCATCTGAAATTACTGAACCACCCATAGAATATACAATATTATACCATCCATCCTGCGTTCCACTTGGATTCATTGCCGTTCCATACTGAGTTCCATCTTCCTTAGTCAGTTTTTTCGCTGCTTCATAATAATCATCCCATGTCCAATCTTCATTTGGATATTCCAGTCCAGCTTCATCAAACATCGTTTTGTTATACCAAAGCGCAATCGTATCCCTGTCTTTTGGAATAGCATAAGTTTTTCCATCATATGTATAGAAATCTTTTAATTCTTGCGGATACTGATCCATTTCTAATTTATCGCTATTTGCAATATAATCTGTCAAATCTAACAGAATACCATTTGCCATATATTTCTGTGCTTCATTCGAATGCATCCAAAATACATCTGGCATATCTCCACCCTGTGCTCCAGCTTCCAATAATGTCCAATATTGATCCCATGTTACAACTTGAATGGAAGCTTGAATTCCAGTTTCTTCTGTAAATTCTTTTACAATTTGATTTAATCCATCCTGCTGAGCAGTATCCCAAATCGTGATATTTAATGCTCCGCCGTCTTCACTATTTCCACCCCCATTTCCACATCCAGCCATTAAAAATGGCATCAATGTAGCCATACCTAGTGCTGCCGCTTTCTTACAATAAGACTTATTCCACATAATAATTCCTTCCTTTCGTAGTCTTTCTACTCCGTTTTCCTACTTTCTAAACTATATCATGGCAACATTACTTTTCAAATAGACAAACTATCCCTTTTGCATACCAAAACCAAATTTTTCTGCTTTTATTTGACAGGATTGTGCATTTTGATATATAATTGATACAAATTATTTCGACTGCAAGGAGTATCATTATGAAACCAGGATTATTTTCTATTTTTCCAAACCAGTGTTTTTTAGATTTATATCCCTATCAATATGGATACTGTGAAAATGATTCTGATGCATTTTTTGGTCCTGCCGCAAGAAATCATTATTTATTTCATTATGTTATTTCAGGTGCTGGCCGTTTATATGCACCTGATACAACTGGAAAAGAACATATTTATTCAATTAAAAGCGGACAGGGCTTTTTAATTTTTCCCCACCAGATTACCACCTATTATGCAGATGAAAAATATCCCTGGGAATATATATGGATTGAGTTTGATGGATTACATGCAGAGGAAGCAATCCTTCAATCGGGGCTTTCTATGGAAAATCCAATCTATCATCCTTCCAGTCGTATGGCTGGATTGGATCTTTATACTACGATGGATTATATTGTGCATCATCCAAACGCCTCCTCTTTTGAATTGATTTCTAAATTATACTTATTTATTCATCAATTAGTTCGTTCCTCATCTTCTTATATTCCTTATAAATCGTCTTCTCAAAAAACCAAATATAACTCGAGTTTAAAACAGGCAACTGCATTTGTCGAGCAAAACTTTTATAACAATATTTCCGTAGAGGATATCGCTGCGGCATGTAATATCCACCGCAATTATCTTGGAAAAATTTTTAAAGAAAATCTCAATACAACACCCCAACGTTTTTTAATCTCATACCGCATGAAAAAAGCGGTGGATTTATTAGAAGGAACTAAATTATCTATAAAAGAGATTGCCAATGCCGTTGGATACGAAAATCCTTTTCATTTTTCTCGAACATTTAAACGACTATTTTCAGTTTCTCCAAAACACTGGAGAGAAACAAAGCAGTTAGAATATTCTTCCTCACAAAAAAAATAGACATAGTGGAATATCTGTTTATCCTACTATGTCTATTTTTGTATTAACTTTATGCTAATTCAGGTGTAACTCGCTCAAACAATGCTCTTCCCTGCATCCAGACTTTTCCTTTAAAACGGCGTCCTGGTGCTGGAATACCCATGAGATCTTCCTGCTGCACAGCTACGTGGAAACGAATATGATTGCAATTAACTAGCAGATTGTATACATTTTCTCCTGTCAATTGGTTTTTCACAATGCGAACATCTTCAATGTCTCCCATAATGGAATAATTATCGCATTCCACTCCAGTTGGCATAAAGAAGGAATCTACTAATGTATAAATGTCTACTTTTTTTACTTCAATCTGTTTTTTTATATTTTCACAGAGTTTTACTTCCTGCATAGTCAAAATATTAATTGCCTTATCATCTCCATTGCGTGCCTGCTCAATCAACCTCGTACGATCTTGAAATTGATTCCAGGAATCCTGTGCTTGTTTTTTTGTTTTTGCAACTGGAAGCAATATTTTTCCTGATTCTGCCAATGCTGCAAGCTGAACTCCCTCTACTTTTGGTACGGCACGGCGTCTTAGTTTTTCTTTATGCATTTCAATGACGTTTGTTAAATAAAAGATGAGAGAAACTCCTACATGATAATCTTCACAAAGCCCTGCATAGGATTCTCTGCCGCCTTGTTTTTTCAATGTGCACTCAACTGTTGTAGATACTTGTTCGCTATATAAATATGGATAGTAATATTCCATCTGAAACTGTCCATCTTCATCTGTCTCTCCATACAGAATAATTCCCATATCAGTTGCTGTTGCTTTTCTCAGTACCGTAATATTATTGTCATCATCAAATGGTACAATAACTTTTTCATCTGGATTTGCAATAATATTTTTTAATACTTGCTCAACCTCTCTTTTTTTTACATAACTGCGAAAGCCAATGGACCTAAGAAAACTATGCATAAAATCCCTTCCCTATTTGTTATGATTGAAACGATTGTGCTGCGATTACAACCGTTTTCGTTATAATTCCTACACTATTTGCTATCCTTATACTAGCACAAACTGTAGAAAAAGAAAAGTATTATTTTACGGAAATTATTGTCTGTCCTCCCATATATGGCTGTAATGCCGTTGGAATTCTTACTGAGCCATCTTCGTTTAAATTATTCTCTAAAAATGCGATTAACATTCTAGGAGGAGCAACGACTGTGTTGTTCAATGTATGGGCAAAATACTTACCACCTTCCCCAACGACACGAATCTTCAATCGACGTGCCTGTGCATCTCCCAAATTGGAACAGCTTCCTACTTCAAAATATTTTTTCTGTCTTGGAGACCATGCCTCTACATCAATTGATTTCACTTTTAAATCAGCCAAATCTCCTGAACAGCATTCCAATGTACGAACTGGAATATCTAAGGAACGGAATAAATCTACTGTATTTTTCCACAGCTTGTCGAACCACATTTTACTTTCTTCTGGCTTACATACTACAATCATTTCCTGCTTTTCAAACTGATGAATTCGATAAACGCCACGTTCTTCTAAACCATGGGCTCCTTTTTCTTTTCGGAAGCAAGGAGAATAACTTGTTAATGTATATGGAAGCTTTGCTTCTGGAATAATCGTGTCGATAAATTTGCCAATCATCGAATGCTCACTTGTACCGATTAAATACAAATCTTCTCCTTCAATTTTATACATCATGGCATCCATCTCTGCAAAGCTCATTACGCCTGTCACTACGTCGCTGCGAATCATAAATGGAGGTACACAGTACGTAAAGCCACGATTAATCATAAAGTCTCTTGCATAGGAAATCACTGCCGAATGCAGCCGAGCAATATCTCCCATCAGATAGTAGAAACCATTACCAGCGACTCTTCTTGCACTATCCAAATCAATACCATCAAACTTCTCCATAATTTCTGTATGGTAAGGTACTTCAAAATCTGGTACTACTGGCTCTCCAAACCGTTCTACTTCTACGTTTTGACTATCATCTTTTCCAATCGGAACAGATGGATCAATAATATTTGGAATTGTCATCATAATTGTTTTAATACGTTCTTCTACTGCCTTCTCTTCTTCTGTCAACTCAGCAGTACGATCTGCAAAGGAAGTCACTTGTCTCTTCACTTCTTCTGCCTCTTCTTTTTTACCCTGTTTCATTAATCCGCCGATTTGTTTTGACATTTTATTACGATTTGCACGAAGCGTTTCTACTTCCTGCTTAATCTCTCGATTTCTCTTATCTAATTCCAATACTTCATCTACTAATGGCAGCTTTGCATCTTGAAATTTATTGCGAATATTTTGCTTTACCACTTCTGGGTTTTCTCTTACAAATCTAATATCTAACATAATTTTCCTCCTAATTTTCATTCTCCCTTTTCTTACAAACAGTTTTTTAATAAGAAGTATTCTCATATGGAGTGTATTTGGGATATTCTATCTTTGAGTCCAATCGGGCTTAGAATCTGGGCTTATTATATACGATTTATTCAGAAGAATCAAGGGAAAAATCGAGTAAGGACGATTTCATCTACCTACTCGATATGCGATTTTGCACAGCTCACGGTAAAACCGTTCGCTGTACTTACCCGTCAAAT
>DVHN01000113.1 GCA_018712075.1 Candidatus Fimimorpha faecalis | reverse complement strand
AAAAATTATATCTATTATGAACTGAATATTTCAGTAGTGGAAGAAATTATGCTTTGGCTTTCTCAACTGAAAGGAGAGTGAATGATATGAAAAATCAAAAAAATTGGTACAAATTTAAAACTACAATTATTCTGACAAGTTTCATTACGATTATTCCTATGTTTATAGGAATCGCTTTATGGGGAAAGCTTCCAGATACAATTGCAACACATTTTGGAGCAGATAATGTAGCAAATGGATGGAGCAGCAAGCCATTTACCGTGTTTGGTTTGCCAGCGATTTTATTGCTTGTGCAGTGGGTTTGTACATTTGTAATATTAAATGATCCAAAAAAGAAAAATATAAGTGATAAGATATTTGGATTAATACTATGGATTATTCCAGTTATCTCGTTAATTGTTTGTGCTCAGATTTATGCAATTGCACTTGGGTATCAAGTGGATATTGGATTATTTACAAACTTAATTATTGGTATTTTATTTGTAGCGATTGGAAATTATCTTCCAAAATGTAAGCAAAATTATACCGTTGGAATTCGTCTTCCATGGACACTTTCCAGTGAAGAAAATTGGAATCGAACACACCGCTTTGCAAGCTGGATCTGGATATTTGGAGGAGTCGTATTCATTTTCAATGCATTTTTGCAGTTAGAATGGATACTGGCAATTGTAATTATTCTAGTTATACTTCCAACCGCCTATTCGTTTTTCTTATATCGAAAAGGAATCTGAAATGTAAATATGGATCATGGAAAGGTAATTCAGACAGAGAAAAAGTAGTAGAACGTATTCATTTATATTTCAATAATGTGATGGAATGAACCAAAGAAAGTGGTGTTATTCTATCACATTATTTTTGTGTATCTGATTATGAAAAAGCTTCAGCAAAGACGTCTCTATTTTATGGTGATGGAAAAACTCAAGTGGAGGCTTCTTTTATTAAGGTAAATTTATAAGAAAATGCAAGAATAAGTGGTCAGGAGTGAGATTTGGTGCTATAATGAGAGCTATTGAAAAGGGTAAGAAATGAGGAGTCAGTTATGAATCAGTTAAAAGTAAGAAATCTTGTATTAGGAGAAGGAATGCCTAAAATTTGTGTCCCGATTGTAGGAACGACTTGGGAAGAAATAAAGGAGCAGGCAGAAGAGATGGTGAAACTTCCTGTGGATTTTGTAGAATGGAGAATGGATTGGTATGAAAACATAACGGAGGAAAGTTCTGTAATCGATATATTAGGATTATTGAGGCAATACTTGGGAGATCTTCCATTGCTGGCGACGTTTCGTACAAAGCAAGAGGGAGGAATGCAGGAATTTTCACAACAGGAGTATCGTGCGTTGATGAATACGGTGTTGACAAGTGGATATATAGATTTAGTAGATGTGGAGTTATTCTTGGGTGAAAAGTTGGTAAAAGAATTGATCGAAGCTGCTCATCTGGCAGGAGTTTTTGTTGTTGCGTCGAACCATGATTTTTTTAAAACCCCAACGAAGGAGGAGATGATTCGGCGGTTATGTAAGATGCAGGAGTTAGGAGCGGATGTACTAAAAATTGCAGTGATGCCAAATACGAACAGAGACGTTTTGACTTTATTAGAGACAACGGTGGAAATGAATGAAGTTTATGCCAAAAAGCCATTGATTACAATGGCGATGTCGGGAATCGGAATGATTAGTCGTTTATCAGGAGAATGTTTTGGGTCCGCTGTAACATTTGGAGCAGCAAGAAAGGCTTCTGCACCAGGGCAAATCGGAGTAGAACAATTGAGAGAGATTTTGCAGATCGTACATGGGAAGGAAGAATAAAGGTTATGGCAAAAAAGAAGCATATTTTTTTAATTGGATTTATGGGAGTTGGAAAAAGTACAGTTTCCTCAGAGCTAAGTCGGCTGAGTAAACAGAGAGAGATTGATACGGACGCTCAAATTGTGAAAGAACAGAAAATGACAATTCCAGAATTATTTGAAAAAAAGGGGGAGGCATACTTTCGAAATTGCGAGACCGATTTATTAGAACGTTTAAAACAAACGGAGGAAGCCTTGATTGTTTCGTGTGGGGGAGGTATGGCAATGCGGAAACAAAATGCTGCACTTATGAAAGAAAGTGGCATTGTAGTTTGGCTGACAGCGACTCCTGAGACAATTCTCGAGCGAGTGCGTGAAAATCAGGATCGACCAATCTTAAAAGGAAATATGAATGTAGAATTTATTGCTGGATTAATGGAACAGAGACGGGAGAAATATGAGGATGCTGCTGATATTATGGTTTGTACCGATAACCGAACCGTGGAAGAGATTTGCAGAGAAATTATGAGTAAGGCTGTGAATAACTAGGAGGATTCCGAATGGAGCAGGCAGAAAAAGAAACAGGGAAACGACAATCCAATTTGGAATTATTGCGTATTGTTAGTATGATTTTGATTGTGGCACATCATTATTCGGTGCATGGAGGATTTATTCTTCCAGAGATGAATTTTAACAAGGCTTTCATACAAGTGCTTTCGTTAGGTGGAAAGCTTGGAGTAGACTGCTTCGTATTAATTACAGGTTATTTTATGATTGAATCCAAATTTCGCTTGGAAAAGTTGGTGAAGCTTTGGGCTCAAATATGGTTTTATTCGATTTTATTTATGGCGATCTTTTATGGATTTGGGATAACTGAGTTTAATTTTGATACGTTTATAAGAAATTTAATGCCAATTACGTATTCTATGTATTGGTTTGCTACTACGTATTTGGTGTTATATATTCTAACATTATTTTTAAATCCAGCTGTAAAAGCGATGTCCAGGAAGCGTTACTTAGCATTGGTTGGTACACTGGGAATTCTTTGGTCGGTGCTTCCAACTATTACGAATGGAGATTTTGGATACTCTACGCTTGGATTATTTATATTATTATATCTAATTGGCGGATATTTTCGACTGTATCCAACTCCATGGACAGGACGGTGTAAGAGCAATTTTTTGTTTGGAATCATTATGTATGGAATTATAATTGCTTCTGCATTTTTAGTAGATTGTTTGGAAAGTTCCATTCCACAGTTAGCTGGGTTTGAGTCCTATCTTGCAGGAGAGAACAAGATCACTACGATTTTATGTGCAGTGGGATTATTTCTGGGATTTAAAAATTTAAAAATGCGATATCATCCATGGCTTAATCGAGTGGCTGCGTCTATGTTTAGTGTGTACTTGATTCAGGAAAATAATTTTATTCATCCACTTATTTGGTCAAAGTGGTTTAAAAATCGTCTCTATAGCTGGTCATCCGATCTTTGGATTCATGCGCTTGTCTGTATTGTAATTGTTATAGTAGTTTGTACTGTAATGGACCAAATCCGAATTTATTGGATTGAGCGACCAATATTGGAAACATTTCGGAAGAAACATATATGGGAAAGGGTAGAACAAAGATTGTTATCATGGCAAAAGGAAGAATAAAAACCTCCAGTGGAGGTTTTTTCATGTTTTAATTAATTTGGATAGCATTGATTTAAAGTTGAGGGATTCCAAGCAATTGGGCGGCATTTTGACCTAAAATAAGAGAAAGCTCTTGTTCGCTGAAATCAAGGTTTCGAATTGCATCCAAGGATTCCTTTTGTCCATCCCAAGGACTATCTGTTGCAAATAAAATTCGGTTGACGCCATGGTTACGAATGATCCGCATAAATTGTTCAGATGAGATAAAACGTATACTAAATGCAGTATCAAAATAAACATCTCGTCCTACTAGTTTTTCCTCTACTTCATCCCAGAGTTTCCATCCGCCAGTATGAGCTAGTACAAGTTTTGGAGGGTGAACTTCTTGAAGAACATGTAATACGGAATCAGGAGTACAGTGTACAGGATTAGGCAATCCAATATCAATACCAGCATGAGTAACGATAATAAACCCAAGTTCGCTTGCGTAGTCGATGATACGCATATAACGAATATCATCAAAATTGACACCCTGATAGTCAGGATGAAGTTTGATTCCTAAAAATCCCATGGATTTTAATTCCCGTAATTCTGTTTTATAGTTGGAAGAGTCTGGATGCATTCCTCCGAATGAGATAATATCGTGATTTAAATGAGAGAAGTCTTTGGCAGATTGTTCTAGAGCAAAGCGGTGGATGGAAGCGAATTGGGAAGGGGAAGTCAATACTGGCAATGCAACACTGCAAGTAATGTTGGCTTCCTGCATGGAGCGTTTTAAGTCAGAAACCGTTCCATTTACATATGGAGTAGAATGTGCTTTAGCAGCCATTTGTGGGATGGCTTTGGCAGCCACTTTATCTGGAAAAATATGAGTATGAAAATCGATAATAGGTGAATTTGTCATAATAAGTACCAATTTATCCAAGCATAAGCTTGTTTTTTCCTTTCTTTAATTTTTTATTTATTATACAAGAAAAATTGCAAATTGGCTAGAAAGAATTATTAAGTTAATGCATCAATGCGTTAAATAAAGAAAGAAAAAATAAAAAAACTACTATAAATTTTGTTCATTTAATGGTATACTGTTACTATCATACCTTTAATGGGTATACAACGATTCGGATCATTGAGCTAAAATGAAGCTTAATGATTCAAAAATAAAGTATATTGGAGCTAAGAATTATGATTTGGTCAAAAACTGAGACAATGTCTCGTAAGGAGATTGAGGAAATTCAATTAAGCCGGCTAAAGGAGACTGTGTCCTATATTTATGAAAGAGTGCCGGCTTACAAAAAGAAAATGGACGAAATTGGAGTTCGCCCAGAGCATATTCAAACATTAAAAGATTTACAAAAACTTCCATTTAATACAAAGGAAGATTTTCGGCAAAATTATCCGACTGGACTGTTTGCGGTACCGAAGAAGGAACTTGTTCGAGTTCATGCTTCTTCAGGAACAACAGGAAAGCCAACGATTGTTGGTTATACAAGAAAGGATTTAGATATTTGGACGAATAATGTATCTCGTGTTGCCTGTATGGGTGGAGCGACTGGAGACGATATTGCACAAATTGCATTTGGATATGGTATGTTTACTGGTGCGCTTGGTCTTCATGCTGGATTAGAAAATATTGGCGCTACGGTATTGCCGTCTTCTTCTGGGCATACACAAAAACAGATTATGTATATGAAAGATATGGGAACGACGTTATTAGTAGCAACCCCATCCTATGCACTATATTTGGGAGAGACAGCTCGAAATATGGGCTTGGATCCGCAGAAGGACTTGCAAGTCAGAACAGGATTGTTTGGAGGAGAAGGAATGACGGAGCCGATGCGTGCAGAGATGCATCGTATTTGGGGAGAATCGTTTAATTGTACACAAAATTATGGACTGAGTGAGTTATGTGGTCCTGGTGTATCGGGAGAATGTTTGGAATTGCAGGGAATGCATGTAAATGAAGATTTCTTTATTCCAGAAATCATTAATCCAAAAACAGGAGAGGTACTTCCTCCAGGAGAAAAAGGAGAATTGGTTGTTACTCGTCTTAGCACAGAGGCATTACCGCTGCTTCGTTACCGTACCAAGGATATTAGTGCATTACATTATGAACCATGTAAGTGTGGACGTACGACGTGTCGTATGGAAAATATTTCTGGACGTTCGGATGATATGTTAATTATCCGTGGTGTAAACGTATTCCCAACTCAAATAGAAGAGGTATTATTGGCAATTAATGAAATTGGACCTCATTATGAAATTACTGTGGAACGTGTAAACCGTCTGGATGTTATGACAATCACAGTAGAGTTAATTGATGACCGTTTATTGGATTCTTACTCAAGTTTGGATGCATTGAGAAAGAAGATCCAAGTAAAATTGAAGAGTATGTTAGGATTGGATGCGATTATTAAGTTAGTCGCTCCAATGAGTTTGACACGCTTTGAAGGAAAAGCAAGAAGAGTAAATGATTTAAGAAAGGATGGTCTATAAAATGGGAGAAAAGGTAATTATGCTTGGAAATGCAGCGATTGCTCGAGGAGCTTATGAAGCTGGAGTAAAGGTTTCTGCTGCGTATCCAGGAACTCCAAGTACAGAAATCAGTGAAAATTTAGTTCAATATAGAGATTCCCTTTATTGTGAATGGTCTCCAAATGAAAAAGTGGCAATGGAAGTGGCAATTGGAGCTTCTATGAGTGGCGTACGTGCAATGGCATCTATGAAACATGTTGGCGTAAATGTGGCAGCAGATCCACTGTATACGGTTTCCTATATTGGAGCAAATGGAGGACTTGTTTTGGTTGCTGCGGATGATCCAGGCCTTTATAGTTCTCAAAATGAACAAGATACTCGTATGATTGGACGTGCAGCACATGTTCCAGTATTGGAGCCGTCAGATAGTCAGGAAGCAAAAGATTTTATGAAGTTTGCGTTTGAAATGAGTGAGCAATATGATACGCCAGTTATTTTGCGAACGACGACTCGTCTTTCCCATTCACAAGGATTAGTAGAACTTTGTGAAAGACAAGAAATAGAAGATAAACCATATGAGAGAAATCCACAGAAAAACGTTATGATGCCAGGCAATGCAAAAGGACGTCATGTGTTTGTGGAGCAGAGAGAAAACAAGTTAATTGAAGATGGATGTGATTTTCCAATCAATAAAGTGGAGTGGAATGATAAGAAAATTGGAGTTATTACAAGTGGAATTCCTTATCAATATGTAAAGGAAGCACTTCCACAAGCATCTGTTTTAAAACTGGGAATTGTTTATCCACTTCCAAAGAAGTTAATTGAACAGTTTGCTTCCGAAGTTGAGACGTTATATGTAGTAGAAGAGTTAGAGCCAATGATCGAGGAACAGGTAAAATCTTGGGGAATTTCTGTAATTGGAAAGGAAATTTTTACTGTTCAAGGAGAATACAGTGCCAATTTGTTAAGAACAGCAGTACTTGGACAGGATTTACAATTAAAAGCTCCAGCACAAGTGCCAGGAAGACCTCCAATCCTTTGTCCAGGCTGTCCTCATAGAAGTGTTTACTCTGTGTTAAATAAACTGAAAATTCATGCAGCGGGTGATATTGGATGTTATACATTGGGTGCAGTTGCTCCGTTAAGTGTTGTAGATACTACAATTTGTATGGGTGCAAGTATTAGCAGTTTGCATGGAATGGAAAAAGCAAAAGGAAAGGATTATATTAAAAATTGGGTTGCAGTGATTGGTGATTCTACCTTTTTACATACTGGTATTAATTCTTTGATGAATATGGTTTATAATCAAAGCACTGGAACGGTAATTATTTTAGATAATTCTACAACTGGTATGACAGGTCATCAGGATCATGCTGCAACTGGAAAGACATTGCAGGGAGATCCAACATGGGCAATTGATATTCCAGGTGTCTGTCGAGCTATGGGCATTAAAAATGTTATTGAAGTAAATGCATTTGCGTTAAAAGAGCTGGAACAAGTAATAAAAGAAGAAGTGGCAAAGGATGAAATTTCTGTTATTATTACAAAGTCTCCATGTGTACTTCTGGATAAGAAGAGAGTATATACTCCATATGTATGTGACAGTGAAAAATGTAAAAAGTGCGGTATGTGTATGAAACCAGGATGTCCTGCTATGACAAAAAAAGCAGATGGCACCATTTTCATTGATGATACGATGTGTACTGGCTGTGGATTATGTGAACAGCTTTGTAAGTTTGGTGCAATTCGAAAGGCGGGTGAATAACAATGGAAACGAAAAATATTATGATTGTTGGTGTAGGCGGACAGGGAACTCTTTTGACAAGCCGTATTTTGGGAGGATTGGCATTGGAGGCAGGTTATGACGTAAAACTGTCTGAAGTTCATGGAATGGCACAGAGAGGCGGAAGCGTTGTTACCTATGTACGTTATGGAGAGAATGTGGCAGAGCCAATCGTAGAAGAAGGCTGTGCGGATGTATTGATTGCATTTGAGCAGTTAGAGGCAATGCGTTATGCTCATTTTTTAAAGAAGAATGGAGTCTTAATTTGCAATACACAGGAGATTGATCCAATGCCAGTAGTAATTGGGGCAGCTTCCTATCCAGAAAATATTTTACCACAATTATCAAAAGAATATACCGTTTATTCGATTGATGCAATGAATGAGGCAAAACAATTAGGAAATTCACGAGTTTTTAACACAATTGTATTAGGAATTGCTGCACAACATATGGACTTTACGAAAGAGCAGTGGTATGATGTAATTAAGAAGACGGTTCCAGTAAAGAGCATTGATATTAATTTACAGGCATTTGAAACTGGATATCAGTTATCTTAAATTATCCCAGGGAAAAATCTTTATGAAAAGTTCTTTCGGGAATTCAGAATGAGGAGAATGAAAAATGAAACAATTATCAATACTTGTAGTAAATAAGGCAGGAAGTTTAAGAGAGGCAAGCACCGTATTATCTGACAGCGGAGTAAATATCCGTGCGGTAGCAGCATTTGACACACCAGAGTTTGGTATTTTACGTATGGTAGTAGATGATTGTGAGAAAGCAAAAGATGTACTGACACAGAAGGGCTTTGTAGTACGGCTGAATGACGTAATCGGAATTGAATTGGAGGATAAAAAGGGAAATTTAACTGCAATGTTAGATATTCTGGCAGATGCCAATATTAGCATTGATTTTATTTATTCCTTTGTTATCCGAGAAAATCAAGCTCCAGTTATTGTCATTCATACGGATGATTTGCAAGTATCCGCATCAATGCTGAAAGATCATGGTTTTAAGGTGGTGGATGAATTAGAATAAACAGTTCTTGCAGCTATCTTGTGTTTTGCTTCTATGAAAAAACAACTTCATCAAATTTGGGGTTAGAAAGGAGAATGGGATATGATCGTAAAACAAGTAACGGTTTCTTTGGAAAATCGAATGGGAAGTCTGGAAGAAATATTAAAAATCTTAGCAGATAATGATATCAATCTAACAGCGATTAACTTGGCAGATGCAGGAAAAGAAGGAGTCTTTCGAATGATGGCATCGGAACCAGAGAAGGCACAAGAGGTACTGAGTGCGAAGGGAATTCCAGTTACGTTAGTAGATGTTATTTGTATTCGAGTCAGTCATGCAGTAGGATCTTTGTATAAGGCAATGAAGGTGCTGCGTGAAGGTGGTATTAACGTAGATTATATGTATGCATTTGCGAATGGAGATGATGCTTCTGCGGTTATGAAATGCCAGGATTTAGAAAAGGCAATTCAATTGTTAGAAGATCATGAGATGAGTGTATTTAATTTAGAAGATGTCTATAAGTATCTGTAACATCAAGAAAGTTTGTTTTATCCGAAAAGGTAGGAAGGTTTTTGCTATTTTTAACAATAAAAAAGGATTGTGATAAGGATATTCACAAATTCAACATATTTGTTTGTTAAACTAAAAAATAGCGAATAAAACCATAAAATGATTCAATGATTGCTGATACAAGAGAGACTGCTGCCAGCCATATTTGGTTTGTTCTGCGGCAGTCTCTTTTTCTAATTTTGATGTGCAAAAAGAAGCTCTGACGGAGATTCTTTTGTTGCTTATAAAAGATAATGGAGGTTTAGTGATGGCACGTATAAAAATATTAGTTGTAGATGATGAAGCAAGAATGAGAAAAATTGTACGGGACTTTTTGGTGCATAAAGACTTTGATGTAATAGAAGCAGAAAATGGAGAACAGGCAGTCGATATATTTTTCAAAAATAAAAATATTGCATTGATTATTTTAGACGTCATGATGCCAAAAATGGATGGATGGCAGGTAGTGCGTACAATAAGAGGATACTCTCAAGTACCAATTATTATGCTGACGGCAAAAGGAGAAGAAAGAGATGAGTTGCAGGGATTCCAATTAGGAGTAGATGAATATATTTCCAAGCCATTCAGCCCTAAGATTTTGGTAGCAAGAGTGGAAGCCATTTTGCGTCGGACAAACCAGGCGCAGGAAGATTTGATTAGTGCAGGCGGAATTGTATTAGATAAAGCAGCACATATTGTAAAGATTGATGAAAAGCCAATTGAATTAAGCTATAAGGAATTTGAATTATTGACTTATTTCATGGAAAACCAAGGAATTGCACTTTCAAGAGAAAAGATTTTAAATCATGTATGGAATTATGATTATTTTGGAGATGCCAGAACAATTGACACCCATGTCAAAAAATTAAGGAGCAAAATGGGAAGTAAGGGAGAGTATATTAAAACAATTTGGGGCATGGGATATAAATTTGAGGTAGAAGGATGAAACATTCAATTCGTGTAAAAATTGTTTCGATCTGTGTAGGCGTACTTGTCATTACATTGATCTGTTTATGGGGGCTGAATACATTTTTTTTGGAAGATTATTATTGTGCCAAAAAAACGGAAGCCTTTATAACAAGTTATGATGAAATTGATGATATGTTGGCAAAAAAAATAAATATTACACAGATGGATCGTACGCTTCAAAAAATTCGTGACACAAATAATATCGCATTTCTGCGTGTAGATAACGAAGGATGGAGAATACAGCAGTATACGACGTCTCCATCCGAAACAAAGATGCTGTTAGATCGCTTACAGGCAAACCAATTTGGATCAGTTGCCGAAAATGAAGTGAAGATACTTTATCAAGAAAACAACTATAAGATTCAGAAGTATTTTGATTATAATACGAATTCCTATTATTTGGAATGTTTTGGATTGTTTAGTGATACAAGCAGTTTTATTATGTTTACGCCGTTGGAGTCAATTAAGGATAGCGTGGAAATTTCAAATCAGTTTTTGCTGCAAGTAGGAATTGTATTATTAATTTTATCGGCGATTGCCATTTATGCTGTAACGACAAAGATGACAAGCCCGATTTTAACATTGGCAAATATATCAAACCGAATGGCTCATCTGGATTTTGATGTCCATTATGAGGGTAACGAAGATGATGAGCTAGGTGTACTTGGAAAAAGCATTAATGATATGTCCAATCAATTGGAACGAACGATTTCCGAATTGCAAAAAGCCAATTTGCAGTTGAAAAAAGATATTGAAGAAAAAATTCAAATTGATGAGATGCGAAAAGAATTCTTATCCAATGTTTCTCATGAGCTAAAAACGCCGATTGCGTTAATTCAAGGCTATGCGGAAGGGCTTCAGGAACTGGCCGATGATCCAGAGAGCAGAGCGTATTATACGGAAGTAATTATTGACGAGGCAGGAAAGATGAATCGTATGGTGAAAAAGCTGCTGACATTGAATCATATTGAATTTGGGCAAGAAGAGCTGGTTATGGAAGAGTTTAATATTATTGAACTGATAAAAAGTGTTGTAGAAGCATCCAAAATTATGATGGAACAAAAGCAGGTACAAGTACAGATGTTGACTCCTGAAACAGTAATGGTAGTTGGAGACGAGTTTAAAATCGAGGAGGTCGTAACCAATTATATTAGTAATGCTTTGAATCATATTGATTATGAACGTAAAATTACAATTTGGACCGAAGACAAAGGAGAGATTGTGAGAATTTTAGTTCATAATACGGGTGATCCAATTCCAACCGAAGATCTGGATAAAGTATGGATTAAATTCTTTAAGGTAGATAAAGCAAGAACAAGAGCTTATGGAGGCAGCGGAATTGGTCTTTCCATTGTAAAAGCAATTATGGATTCCATGGGACAGCAAGTTGGAGTACGAAATGAAAACGGAGGCGTTACGTTCTGGTTTGAGATGCAAAAAAAGAAGTAAGGGGATAATGAAATGGAAGCAATATATGAAGATATTTTAAATGCAGAGATGCTTTTAATTGGAATTGGAGAGGAGATCTCTGAACAAAAGTGTGAAAAAGAAGATTTGAGAAAAACTTATTCGATACTGGAGAAACTGTTAAAAGGGAAAAATTATTTTATTCTTACGTCTAATACGGATGGAGCGATTCATAATACAAAGCTGATTCCAATGTTAATTGCGGCTCCATGTGAAGAAAACAGCGAGTCACAATGGCAAAGCTATATGAATTGGATTTCTTGTACATTAGGACATTCTCTGGTGATATTGGAGTTAGGGGAGGGATTTAAAAATCCTCAGATGATGCGTTGGCCATTTGAACGAATGGCGATGGTCCACCAAAAATCCAAGTTTATTCGTGTCCATGAGAAATTTCCTCAGATTCCAAAAGAATTGGGAGATCGTGCTGTGTCGATTAAAATGAATAGTAAGGACTTCCTGAAAGAATTAGAACAGCAGTTGTAGAATGGAATGACTTATGATAAAATAAAAATACCCAATCAATATATTTAAGATTCATAAATTAAGACTTAGAATTGTTTGGTTGATTAGCTTAAGAAAAAGGGAAGTGACGAGGATGATTGCAATTATTGATTATGATGCTGGTAATCTAAAGAGTGTGGAAAAAGCATTAAAATTTTTAGGAGAAGAAGCAGTAATTACGAGACAGAAAGAAGAAATTTTAAATGCAGATAAAGTCATTCTGCCAGGAGTTGGAGCATTTGGAGATGCAATGCATAATTTGAACCAATTTGGATTGGTCGATGTAATAAAAGAAGTAGTGGATTTAGGAAAACCATTTCTGGGAATTTGTTTAGGATTGCAGCTTTTATTTGAACGAAGCGAAGAGTCGCCAGGAGTGGAGGGCCTTGGAATTTTAAAAGGAGAAATTTTAAGAATTCCAGATTGCCCAGGATTGAAAATTCCTCATATGGGATGGAATTCGCTGAAAATAAAACCAGAAGCAAAATTATTTAAAGGTTTGGAAGATCCATATGTGTATTTCGTACATTCGTATTATTTAAAGGCTGCGGATGAGAGTATTGTAGCAGCGACTACGGAATATAGTACAATCATTCATGCTTCGGTACAATCTGGGAATGTATTTGCATGTCAATTCCATCCAGAAAAGAGCAGTAGAGTTGGTCTTCAGATTTTACGTAATTTTGCAGAAATGGAAAAGGGGGGACAGTAATGTTTACAAAAAGAATTATCCCATGCTTGGACGTACATGCAGGGCGTGTAGTAAAAGGCGTAAATTTTGTGAATTTAAGAGACGCAGGAGATCCCGTTGAGATTGCGGCAGCGTATGATGAATCTGGAGCGGATGAGTTAGTATTTTTGGATATTACTGCTTCTTCGGATGCGAGAAATATTATGATTGATATGGTGCGCCGTGTGGCAGAAAAAGTATTTATTCCATTTACAGTTGGCGGCGGCATCCGCAGTGTGGAAGATTTTAAAGCGATTTTAAGAGAGGGAGCGGATAAAATATCCATCAATTCTTCTGCAATTAATACACCACGTTTAATCAGTGATGCCGCAGATAAGTTCGGAAGCCAATGTGTAGTGGTAGCGATTGATGCCAGAAGAAGAGAAGATGGAAGCGGATGGAATGTGTTTAAAAATGGAGGAAGAATTGATACAGGCTTGGATGCAGTCGAATGGGCAATCAAGGCAAATCAACTAGGTGCGGGAGAAATTCTTCTGACCAGTATGGATTGCGATGGAACAAAGGCAGGCTATGATAATGAGTTAACTTCCATCATTGCAAATAATGTTTCTATTCCAGTAATTGCCTCTGGAGGAGCTGGGACAATGGAACATTTCTATGATGCATTAACGGTTGGAGGAGCCGATGCAGCATTGGCGGCAAGTCTATTTCATTACAAAGAACTAGAAATTCGAACATTAAAGAAATACCTTGCGGAAAGAGGAATTTCTGTAAGACAATAACATACAAATAGGATAAAGGAGAATGTTATGGGAGCGATTTCAAATGACTGGCTTGGACCAATGAGTGCAGAATTTAAAAAGCCATATTATGCAAAATTATATCGAACGGTATTAAACGAATATCAGACAAAACAGATTTTTCCAGCCTCCGATGATATTTTTAATGCATTTAATTTAACACCATTATCGAAGGTGAAAGTAGTTATTTTAGGGCAGGATCCATATCATGGAGACGGTCAGGCACATGGCTTAAGCTTTTCCGTTCGGCCAAATGTTGCGATCCCACCATCTTTGTTAAATATTTATCAGGAACTGGAATCAGATTGTGGATGTTATATTCCGAATAATGGGTATTTGGAAAAATGGGCAAAACAGGGAGTACTTTTACTCAATACAGTGCTTACCGTACAGGCACATAAAGCTTTTTCTCATAGAGGAATTGGATGGGAAGAATTTACGGATGCTGCAATTAGAGCTGTCAATGAACAAGATCGTCCTATTGTCTATTTACTTTGGGGAAAACCTGCACAGAGTAAGAAATCTATGTTGAATAATCCGAAACATTTGATTTTAGAAGCACCTCATCCAAGTCCATTATCTGCATATCGTGGATTTTTTGGATGTCATCATTTTAGTAAAGCGAATGAATTTTTAACGGAACATGGAGAAACGCCAATTGACTGGCAGATAGAAAATATTTAAGAAAAAAGTAAGATTTAAAAAAACATATTTATGATATGATAGAGGAGATTAAATGCTTTTTAAGCGTTAGTTTATGAAAAACGTGGAGGATTATTTATGAATATTATCGAATGGCTTAGAGTTATTTTTCTGGGGATTGTAGAAGGAATCACAGAATGGCTTCCAGTCAGCAGTACGGGGCACTTGATTTTAGTGGATGAATTTTGGAGAACATCTGCGCCAGCAGTATTTACAGAAGAATTTAAAAATATGTTTGAAGTTGTAATTCAGCTTGGTGCAATTTTAGCAGTTGTTACAATTTTTTTCCATAAATTGAATCCGTTTTCCCCGAGAAAAACGAAGCAGCAAAAACAAATGACATTACAGCTTTGGGGCAAAGTAATTATCGGTTGTATTCCAGCAGCAGTAATCGGGTTGTTATTTAATGATTGGATGGAAGCACATTTGATGAGCTGGCAAGTGGTAGCTGCGATGCTTATTTTATATGGTGTGGCTTTCATTGTATTGGAAACTTATTATAAAGATAGAGATTTTAAGGTTTGCAGACTTTCTGATTTAACATATCAAACTGCTTGGTGGATTGGAGTGATTCAACTCTTGTCTTTAATACCAGGAACTTCTCGTTCTGGTGTTACAATTGTTGGTGCAATGCTGTTAGGCTGTTCTCGTTATATAGCAGCTGAGTATACGTTTTATCTTGCAATTCCAGTTATGTTTGGAGCGAGTGGACTAAAACTTGTGAAATTCTTTGTGGATGGCGGAGGATTTACTGGTCCGCAATTTCCGGTATTGATTGTAGCGATGCTTGTGGCTTATATCGTTTCTGTGATTGTTATTAAATTCTTAATGTCCTATATTAAGCGGCATGACTTTAAAGTATTTGGTGCATATCGAATTGCTCTTGGCTTAGTTGTTATTTTAGCATTTAGTTTTATAGTATAGTTCTATGTTAAATTAAGAATCATTTAAACGACAGGATAACTCATTTTGGAATGGATAGGAATGAAGCTATGCTTCCAAAACAAGTTATCCTATTTTTTAATTTTGTTTAACGTTGTTTTTCAACTTTAGTAATGTTTGATAAATCATTGGATAATCTTTTTTTAGTCGAACTGGTTTAAAGTTTTTATCTAAAAAGCAGTGACTGGAACTGCCCGTTGCATGTAGGATAGTTCGATCTTTGGAATAAATTTTGTAAGAAAGTGTAAAGCGAAGTCCATTAAACTGTTCTAATTCTGTTTCAATGATAATAGTATCATCATAATGAACGAGTGTCTGATAGTTACAGGATACGCTTAATACAGGAATCAATAAATTTGCTTCCTCGATAGAGCGATAATTGAGACCGATTTGATCCAATAAATCTAACCTGGCTTCTTCCATCCATCGGATATAGTTGGAGTGATGAATGATTGCCATTTGGTCTGTTTCGTAATAATAGGCAGTTCGGGTATATGGTTTTAAAAACATACAAATTCCTCACTTGAATTCAGAAAAGAAGGAGGTGCATTACACCTCCTTTTATGTTCTATTTGTTTGATTATTCTTCTTCTCCAAGAGCAGCCATAATATCAGCAATTTTTGTATTTTTTAATACTTCTGCTGTATGTTCTTTTTCTGCTAAATAATTGGAATTACGAATTAAATATTTGACATTTGGCACTTCACCAGCTGACATAGAAAACTCGTCCAATCCCATTCCAAGAAGCAGTTTTGCAGCTCTTGCATCACTTGCGAACTCACCACACATGCCACATTTAACATTGTATTTATGAGCCGCATTGATAACGGTTTGAATACTATTTAAAACAGCTGGATGGAAGGAGTTGTACATACTTGCTAACTTCTTATTGCCACGGTCAACACAGAGCATATACTGTGTTAAATCGTTTGTACCAATGCTGAAGAAATCTACCATCTGAGCAAATTGTTCTACACATGCCACTGATGCAGGGGTTTCAATCATAATACCGATTTGAATGTTTTCATCATAGGAAATACCAGCAAGTTTTAAATCTTGTTTACATTCTTCCAAAACAGCTTTTGCTGCTTCTAATTCTTCCACGGAAATAATCATTGGGAACATAATACGGATATAGCCATATGCGCTTGCACGTAACAATGCTTTAAGCTGCGCTTTAAATACATCTTTTAAATCGAGAGAGATACGAATTGCTCTCCATCCAAGGAATGGATTTTCCTCTGGATCAAATGTATAGTATGGCAAACTCTTATCGCCGCCGATATCAAGAGTACGGATCGTAACTTCCTTTCCATTCAATAATTCAGCAGCTTCTTTATATACTTGGAATTGCTCTTCTTCTGTTGGGAAGTGAGAGTTTTCCATATATAAGAATTCACTTCTAAATAGGCCAATACCATCAATGTTGTTTTTAATTGCCTGTTTGATTTCCTCAATATTACCAACATTTGCACAGAGGGATACCTGATGGCCATCAATGGTAACAGGTGGAAGATGATTTAATTCCTTTAACATTGCCTGATGTTTACGGAATTCTTCTGCTAATTTTTCATATTTAGCAATGGTTTCTGAATCAGGATTGATAATGATCGTTCCCTTTCCAGCATCCATAATAATTGTATCATCTTTTTTCACAGCATTCATAATGCCGCTAACACCTACTAATGCTGGAAGCTCTAAATTACGTGCAATAATGGAAACATGACTTGTAACGCCGCCTAATTCTGTAATAAAGCCCATTACATAGTTTAGATCAATAATGGCCGTGTCAGATGGAGCTAAGTCTTTTGCTACTAAGATTACTTTCTCATTGATATCGGAGAGAGAACTGCCTGCAATTCCTTTTAGCTTTCTCATAACACGATTGCCAACATCTTTTACATCGGCGCTGCGTTCTTTCATATACTCATCTTCCATCATCTCAAAGATCATGGCAAATTCAGAAACGGTGTCTTCCAAAGCAGCCTGTGCATTAGAACCTTCATTGATTTTAGCAATAACTGCATCGGAAAGAGAACTATCCATTGCGATCATTAAATGACCTTCAAAGATGTCAGAAGCGGCAGCTAATTCACTTAGTTCATCTTGCGTTTTTTCCAACGCATCTTCAAATAAAGCGATTTCAGCAGCGGCATCTTTGGATGGTGTACGGTCAGCGGAAAGATCTGGATTTTCAACGATAAAAGGTTTACCAATGACAATACCTTTGGAAGAGGTCTTTTTTACAGATAAAGTGGTCATAATACCTCCTTATTCTCCTAATCCGCTTTCAATTAATTCTGTTAAAGTAGCGAGATCTTCTGCCTCTGTAGGGCCATCACATTGTAAAACGATTTCAGAACCTGTTTTAATTCCAGCTGCCATAATGTTTAAAACGCTCTTACAAGCAATTGTTTTGTCGTTGTAAAGAATTGTAACGTCAGAAGCGCACTTTCCAGCAGCTTTTGCAAGTACTCCAGCTGGTCTTAAATGAAGTCCTGAAGGGTTTTTAACTGTTAATGTTTTTGATACCATAATAAAATCTCCTTTTCTAAAGCTATTTGTTTTGTACTATTATAGTATATTTTGTGGAGAAAATCAATAATTATTTATGGATTTCTGATTAAAATTTGAAAGAATGGATGGCGTTTGGTTTTTTATTGGAGAATGAGTTAAAAAAACTGTGCATAGAAAGGAAGGAAGCGAGCAGCTTTTTAGAAAAAATATAAAAAATAGAAAAAATACAGTATACGAAGTGCAGGAAAAAGAAATGAAAACGATTACAACAACTTGGAAGAATGAATAATTGTTAGTATGGCTTCATAGGATGAAATAAAGGAGGAAGTATAGGTTTTATGAAGAAAAAATGGATCGTTTTTATAATTAGTACTGGTTTGATGGTGTTGATTGCAGTGGCAATGAATCAAGCCAGGGAAAAAGAAGCGGATTTAAAATTGAATATTGCATCAAAACAAAAAGAAATGGAACAAGGAAAAGAAGTAGAATTGGAATTTTACATTGAAAATACAGGACAAGTACCGATTAGCAATATTATCTTATATTCAAAAAGTCAAAACTATGTTACAAGAATTGCTATGTTGCAGCCAGGAGAATGTTATGTTTATACAAGAGGAGAATCAGAGAAGTTAGCCATAATAAAGCAGGGTTTGGATCATTTGGATGTAACGGTTTGTGCAGAAGGGGTTGTAAAAATAGATGGAAAACAACAACGGGTGAGCGATGAAAAAGTAGCGAGAATAAATATAAGAAAATAGTGGGAAGTGGGAGAAGCTTGTATAAAAAATAATTTTTGTTATAATTGAGAGGAATAGTTTTTGTAGTAAAGAGGAATTACATATATGAGAGAACAGTGGAAAATTTATGCAAAGAAAGCAGATTTTAATAAAATTGCACAACAATATGGAATTACACCCGTATTAGCACGTATTATTCGAAATCGAGATATTGTAGGAGAACAGGAAATTGAGACGTATTTACATGGAAGTGTGGAACAACTGCTTTCTCCTTATCAAATGAAAGACATCGAAAAAGCTGTTTTTTTAATTGAAAAGGCAATTAAAAAACAGGTTCGGATTCTCGTTGCAAGTGATTATGATGATGATGGAATTTTTGCCAGTATGATTTTATATGAGGCGATTAAGAGACTGGGAGGCAGCGTAACCGTTGATATGCCATCTCGTGTCAAAGAGGGATATGGATTAAATGAACGTATGATTGATGAGGCGTTTGAAAATGGAGTTGGTATGATTGTAACCTGTGATAATGGAATTGCAGCGACGGAAGCGATTGCCTATGCAAAATCGCTTGGAATTATCGTTGTAGTGACAGACCACCATGAGGTTCCGTTTAAAGAGGAGATGGGAATTCGGAGTTATATATTGCCGAACGCAGATGCAATTGTAAATCCCAAGCAAAAAGACTGTAATTATCCATTTAAGGGACTTTGTGGGGCTGGTGTAGCCTACAAACTGGTACAGGTGTTATACGAAAATGCAAAACTGCCTTTGGAAGAATTGTATCGGTTTTTAGAATATGCGGCGATTGCAACTGTGGCGGATGTTATGGATCTTGTTGGAGAAAACCGTATCATTGTAAAAGAAGGATTGAAAAGACTTCGTAAAACGAATAATATCGGATTGCTGGCAATTATGGAAGCGAATAAACTCACACCATCTCAACTTAACTCGTACCATATTGGGTTTATTATCGGTCCAGCATTTAACGCAGCAGGACGGTTGGAGACAGCTCAAATGGCAGTGGATCTATTGAGAGAAACGGATTCCAATCGTGCCAGACAAATGGCAGTAGAATTAACTGAATTGAATAATCGAAGGAAAGATATGACTGCAAAGGGGGTAGAAGATGCTGTACAAATTATTGAACAGTCTAAATGGAAAAATGATCGAATTTTGCTTGTTTATTTAAAGGATTGCCATGAAAGCATTGCGGGAATCATTGCAGGCAGACTGAGAGAAAAATATTACCGACCTGTCTATGTATTTACCGATGCAGAAAATGGAATAAAAGGCTCTGGGCGTTCGATTGAAGCGTATCATATGTTTGAAGGATTAATTGCCTGTAAAGATTTATTGGATCGTTTTGGAGGACATGCAATGGCAGCTGGGTTATCTTTGAAAAAAGAAAACTTGGAATTACTCCGAAAACGTCTAAATCAAGATTGTATATTGAATGATGAGGATTTTATACCAAAAGTTATGATTGATGTGCCGATGCCTTTAAGTTATATTAGTGAGGCGTTTATTCAACAATTGCAATATTTAGAGCCATTTGGAAAGGGAAATCCAAAGCCGCTGTTTGCAAGACAGCATTTTCGTATTCTCAGTGCCAGAGTTATAGGAAAAAATAAAAATGTTTGCAAAATGCGTGTAGCAGATACCGATGGGATGACGATGGATGCGTTATATTTTGGGGATGTGGATCAGTTTTTAAATGATATGGAACGAGAATACGGAACAGATGAAATACAGAAAGTGATGCGGGGCGCTGCAAATCAAGTGGACATGGCGTTTACATATTATCCAACGATAAATGAATTTCGAGGTATAAGAAGTACACAGATTGTAGTACAAAACTATTGCAGAATTGGATGAAACCAGCTATACTAAACAATAATTAATAAAAAGATACAAAATGAAAAGAAAACGATTGCATTTTTTTGAAAAACTATCTATAATAGACCAAAACAACAGAAGACATATAAAAGCCAGAAAAAGGTGATCTCTGGCTTTTTGATTCAGAAAAGTTGGGATAAATGTTAAAGGAGGCGGTATGATATGACAGAAACATTAGAAATGATACAGGAATTAAATCAAAAGGATAAACCAAAACCAGCTGTGACAGCACCCAAGGATTTTACTGATCCAGATCAGCTGTATCAAATCCTTATAAAAACAATTAAAAAATATCATCCGTCCGATGATATCTCCATGATTGAGAAGGCATATCATATTGCAAAACAATCCCACGGAGATCAAAAAAGAAAATCTGGCGAACCTTATATTATTCATCCAATTTGTGTGGCGATTATTTTAGCTGAGTTGGAGTTGGATAAGGAAAGTATCATTGCAGGACTGTTACATGATGTAGTGGAAGATACAGCAATGACAAATGAAGATATGAAACGAGAATTTGGAGAAGAAATTGCACTGTTAGTAGATGGTGTAACAAAGCTGACCCAAATCAAATGGTATAAAGACAAGGTGGAAGTACAGGCAGAAAACTTGCGAAAAATGTTTTTGGCAATGGCAAAAGATATTCGAGTTATTATGATTAAACTTGCCGACCGTCTCCACAATATGCGTACATTACAGTATATGAAGCCAGAAAAGCAGAAGGAAAAAGCAAGAGAAACGATGGAAATTTTTGCTCCGATTGCAGAACGGCTTGGTATTTCCAAAATAAAAGTAGAATTAGATGATTTAGCATTGATGTATTTGGAACCAGAAGTTTATCATGATTTAAAGAAGAAACTGGAATTGACGGCTCCAACAAGAGAACATTTTATTGAAAATATTATTGGTGAAGTTTCAGCACGGTTGAAACAGGAAAATATTGAAGCCAGTCTAAGCGGACGAGTCAAACATCTATTTAGTATTTATAAAAAGATGGTAAATCAGAATAAAACATTGGATCAAATCTATGATGTATTTGCAATTCGAGTGATTGTAGATAATATCAGAGATTGTTATGCAGTGCTTGGTGTGATTCATGATATGTATCAGCCGATGCCAAATCGCTTTAAAGATTATATTGCAATGCCAAAACCGAATATGTATCGTTCTCTGCACAATACACTGATTGCAAGTAATGGTCAGCCGTTTGAAATTCAGATTCGTACTTATGAAATGCATCGTGTAGCAGAATATGGTATTGCTGCACATTGGAAATATAAAGAACGTGGTTCAGGAAAGACTACGATAAAAGCGGAAGAACAAAAACTCAGTTGGCTGCGTCAGATCTTAGAATGGCAGAAAGATATGGACGACAATAAGGAGTTTTTAAGTGTTTTGAAAAACGACTTGAACTTATTTTCCGAGAGTATCTATTGTTTTTCTCCAAAGGGAGATGTGAAAACATTGCCGAAGGGCTCTACGCCGATTGATTTTGCTTACAGTATTCATTCTGCGGTTGGAAATCGTATGATTGGTGCAAAAGTAAATGGTAAATTAGTAACCATTGATTATAAATTACAGACAGGGGATCGTGTGGAGATTATTACGTCTCAAAACACAAAAGGTCCAAGTCGTGACTGGTTAAATATTGCAAAGAGTTCACAGGCCAGATCGAAAATTAATCAATGGTTTAAAGCAGAACGAAAAGAAGAAAACATCGTTCGAGGAAAAGAATTGACTCAGGCCTATTGTAAGGCAAAAGGAATTCAGATGACCAATATTATGAAACCAGAGTTTATGCAAAAAGCCTTGGATAAATATGGATTCAGAGATTGGGATTCTATGATGGCAGCCATTGGCCACGGCGGATTAAAAGAAGGTCAGATTGTAAATAAAATGCAGGAAGAATACACAAGAACCGTTAAAAAGACTGTGACGGATCAAGAGATTCTGAATGCAATAAAAGAAAATAATGCAAGGCTTCAAGCAGCGGAGAAGGAAAAAGGAGAAAAGAAGGAAAAAAAGAGTCCAGTTTGGATTGGAGGCGTCAATATGTCATGTCGTTTTCCAAAATGCTGTTCTCCAGTTCCAGGTGATGAGATTGTAGGCTATGTTACAAGAGGACGTGGAGTAACCGTTCATCGTACGGATTGTACCAATATTATTACGCTTCCAGATTCCGAGAAAGAGCGATTAACAGAGGCAGAATGGGATCCAAGTGTTCTTCAAAATGAGAATACAAAGTTCACAGTGGAATTGCAAATCTTCTGCTATGATCGAGTAGGTATGCTGAATCACATCACTACGTTATTTACGGATAAAGGAATTAATCTGGAAAATGTAAATGCAGTATCGAGAAAACAGGATGATACAACTACAATCACAGTTGGATTTAAAGTAACTGGAATGCAGGAATTGCAGCGAATTACAAATATGCTGCGAGCGCTGGATGGAGTACTGGATGTGAAACGAAGCATTGGATAAAAGAGAATTATGGCATGAGGAGGCAAACCGAGGGCAATGAAAAATATGAAAATCAATCAACTTGTAGTTGGAGTATGTCAGACAAACTGCTATATTATATATAATAAGGATACGAATGAGGCAATGATTGTAGATCCTGGAGATCAGGCAGAAGATATTAGTATGCGCTGTCGTATGTTAGGCGTAGTTCCAAAGGCGATTTTGCTTACACATGGACATTTCGATCATATGATGGCAGCAGGAAAATTAAAAGAAGAATTTCATATTCCAATTTATGCAGCGGAAAAAGAAGTTCCACTTTTGGCTGATGCAAGGGCAAACCTTTCTGCTATGTGGGCCAGACCAGTTTGTATCAAACCAGACTGTTTAGTAAAAGAAGGAGATGAGCTGGATATTTGTGGATTTTCTATCACAGTGATCGAGACACCTGGACATACAATAGGAGGTGTATGCTTTTATATTCCAGAAGAAGAAGTATTACTCAGTGGAGATACGTTATTCTGTGGTTCTTTTGGAAGAACAGATTTTCCAACAGGAAGTATGTCAGTATTGGCACGTTCGATCCGTGAGAAGCTGTTCCAGCTGCCAGATGTTACGCAAGTATATCCAGGCCATGAATCTTCAACTACGATTGGATATGAAAAGCGTTATAATCCATTAGGAGGAAGATTCTAATATAACTGGGATTGAAAAATTTGAATGGAGGATTTTTGCTGCAAGATGAATGAGAACAGAACAATCATTTTGCAGCATTTCTGTTGTTATGATTTTACTAAATTTAAATGAAGAGTTATATGAAAATGATTTGCGGGCACTCTTGATGGCGTTTTATCCTGGAAAGAGTATTGTGCGTCAGGAGAAAGAAGGAGTGCAAATAAGATTAACGGTACAATACGATCGAGAAGCATCCAATGTAACGATGACATTGGAAACGGAAAATGCCGTCATAAAAAGGCAGGCAGCAGTTCATTTTTCGGATAAAAAACAAGGAAAAATTGATACAAAAACGTTATTGTATGAAATTTGTGTGGAAGAGACAAAGAGAAAACTTCCGTGGGGAACATTGACGGGAATTCGTCCTACGAAAATAGCAATGACGATGTTGAATGAAGGAAAGACCGAACAGGAGATTTGGGATTATATGAGAAATACGATGCTTTGCGGAGAAGAAAAGACAAAGCTGAGTATTCAAATTGCGGAAAAGGAACGGGCAATTTTAGAGAAGTTCGATTATAAAAATGGATATAGTCTTTATATAGGCATTCCGTTTTGTCCTACTACTTGTGCCTATTGTTCCTTTACCTCCTATCCGATTGGTAAATGGCAAAAGCAAGTAGATGAGTATTTAGCACATGTGGAATTGGAATTGGATTATATTGCAAAACAGTTTCAAAATCGTCCGCTTCATACCGTTTATTTCGGAGGAGGAACACCGACAACATTGGAGCCTTATCAATTGGATCGGATTCTCACGAAAGTGGAAACAACGTTTGACTTGAGCAATTGTGTAGAATTTTGTGTAGAAGCAGGACGCCCAGACAGTATTACAAGACAAAAATTAGAAACATTGAAACGACATGCGGTAACTCGAATTTCCATCAATCCTCAGACGATGAAAGAGGAAACATTGGCATTAATTGGACGCCGCCATACGGTAGAACAAGTAAAACAAGCCTACCAGCTGGCAAGAGAAATTGGATTTACAAATATAAATATGGATATCATTTTAGGTCTTCCCGATGAGACAGGGGAAGATGTCCGCAATACATTGGAACAGCTCAAAGAGATGGCTCCAGATAATTTGACGGTGCATTCACTGGCAATGAAACGGGCAGCTCGTCTGAATACACAAAAAGAGAGTTTCGCCGATAAAAAAAGCATTAATTCAGAAGCAATTGTGGAAATGGCTGCCTCATATGCGAAAGAAATGGGAATGGAACCTTATTATTTATATCGCCAAAAAAATATGACGGGCAATATGGAAAACGTTGGCTATGCAGTACCTGGAAAAGAAGGAATCTATAATATTTTAATTATGGAAGAACTTCAGACGATTGTAGGAGCTGGAGCAGGAGCCACGACAAAAGCAGTATTTGGCAATCGAATTGAACGTGCTGAAAATGTAAAGGATGTGGCAACCTATATTCAGAAAACAGAGGAAATGATTGCACGCAAGCAAAAACTGTTTTCATAGTAAAACTACTTGCAAAATTTGTAACTCTGTTTAAAATAAAAAGGAGATGCAAAGACTCGCAGGCGAGTTTGGAATTGCATAGGATGATAATAAAAAATGAGGAGTTAGAAAAATGGCATTATCAAAACGACCAGTGACTGGTATGAAAGATATTTTACCTGCGGAAATGCAGATTCGAGATTATGTGATTGGGTTAATTAAAGAGACGTATAAAGGGTTTGGTTTTACACCAATTGAAACTCCGTGCGTAGAAAATATTGCTAACCTGAGCAGCAAACAAGGCGGAGAAAACGAAAAGCTGATTTTTAAAATTATGAAGCGTGGAGAAAAATTAAATTTAGAACAAGCAACTTGTGAAAATGATTTAACGGATAGTGGACTGCGTTATGATTTAACCGTGCCGCTTTCCCGCTTTTATTCTAACAATGCGGCAAATTTGCCAAAACCGTTTAAAGCACTCCAGATTGGACCAGTTTGGAGAGCCGACCGTCCTCAAAAGGGACGTTTCCGTCAATTTTATCAATGCGATATTGATATTTTAGGAGATGCAACGAATTTAGCAGAAATTGAATTGATTTTAGCAACTACAACATTACTTGGTAAAATAGGATTTTCTGGATTTAATGTTCGAATCAATGATCGTCGTATTTTAAAAGCAATGGCAAAGTATTCTGGTTTTCCAGAATCCCAGTTTGATGAAGTATTTATTATTTTAGATAAAATGGATAAAATTGGATTGGATGGCGTTGCAGAAGAATTAAAGAAAGCTGGATTTGAAGAAAGCAGTATTCAGACGTATTTAAAGATGTTTGAAGAACTCAAAAGCCAAGAAAACGGAATCGCATATATCGGGGAAAAACTCAAAGATGTCCTTGAAGGAGATGCTGCCAATAATTTGCAGCAGATTGTTTCAGCAGTGGAACAGACTACAAAGTCT
>DVHN01000112.1 GCA_018712075.1 Candidatus Fimimorpha faecalis | reverse complement strand
TTAATGCTCTTTTACAAGCTTCTGGCTTTTTACAATATCTTCTCAAAAACTTTTTATTTATGTAGGTTTGCTAACCCATTTTTGCAGATATTATTCTATTAATTCTAATAATAGGCTTTTTTACCTTATTTTAAGTATTTCTATAGAAACAAATAATCAAATTATTTTTATAAGTATAATAGTATATTTTCTTTGCTTTCATTATACCATATTTTATTCTTTTTATGACTATTTTCCCAATCCTTTTTAGCGGGCGGTCTATTGCAACTAGACAACTACACACCTCACACTATCAATGTTTTGTTTCTATGCCCTTTCTAGCGGGCGGTCTATTGCAACTGATGTTACCTTGGAGAGACAAATTGAGGAGTTGTCTCTGTTTCTATGCCCTTTCTAGCGGGCGGTCTATTGCAACACAGACCCTTTTTTTGTTCCTTATTTTATAAGCGTTTGCGTTCCCATTTTTACGGTGGATTTAGATTTGCCTCCATAAAATGGATTTTTCTTCCAATTTTATAATTCCTCATTTCAAATTCCTTGATTTTTCAAGGTTTTTAACATTTCCCCTTGTTTTCCTCTTTTTTTGCCCTTTTTAGCGGGATTGAATTAAATTTTTTCTTTTATTTACAAGGGTTTGCGAGACTTCGTTTGAATTATCTGTTTTTTTAAGTAAAACATACGCAATAACTGTCAATTAGAACAATGTTCGATTTTTATTTATTATTAACAGTTTATATAAACGATTCCTTTTGCTTAATAAAATGGGATTAATTTTATTTTAACATAAGTTTTTCTTTAATACAATGCTATTTTCTGACAAAGTAAAATTTCATTATTGTGAGATAGAAAAAGGAACTTCCATCTAACTCCCTTTTGTTGTTGTAATGTGTAAAAGAAAGTTTTCGTGGAACTTCCTTTTCTTGTTAATCTAAACTTTTTTGTTGTTGTGCAATTCTACAAGCTTGTTTTGCATCTTCCAATGTTTCTGCCATTAATAAGTATCCTCCGTTATGACAAAATGTGATTGTTTTTAATCCCGTAATGGATTGCAGTTCTTTTGCTGTTTTTCCTCTCCATTGATCTGGAAATTCACATTTTAATTTTCCTGTCTCTAAATTTTTTACTGCTTGTGCATAGAATCCTCCTCGTTCAGAGGAAAAAACAACAAATTCAATTTCCGTTCCTATTACCCATCGTTTCCAAGGAACTGGAGGATTTAATACAATAATGTTTTGATCGGATTCTTGAATTGCTTTTTGAACAATTGCTTCTGCATGGCAAATACTTTGAATATGATTAAAGTTTTTTTCTAATATTTGCAATGCAAACGTTTTCGCTTCTTCAAACGCTTCATCTCCTGTTAAATCTGAATCCCAATCAGGGTTAAACAAAGAAATTAAATTAGCAATCGGATGAATTTCTCCTGTATTATCTGCTAAATCCAATGGCTGAATAAAATACTCGTCAAACCGAGCTGCATCTTCTGGCTTCATAATTTCTGTTCCATAGGTTTCCCAAAGTAATCCAAATGCTGCATAGGGAATTCCATTTTCTCTTACCCGACTATTTTTTTGATGATGATCGTATAAACCATTTCCTATATCAAATGCTATTCCCTCATATTCTTCTGGCAGTTCAAATACTCGTTTTATTTGAATATTTGGATTTAAATAGGTAAGTAATGCTGCGCAAAACACATCATCTGCATGGAATTTTCCAGCATGTGTGATGGCAAACTCAGGTATGTTTTTTTCTCTTTTTTTCATATTTTCTCCTAACGCTACATTTTTTACAATGCAATGCTCCATTCATATCCTTCATCGCTTTTTCGACGTATTAATGTTCCCATATCAATTTCCAGCGAATTTATTTGTGCTTGATCAAAAATTCTTACTAGTTCTTCTTCTTGCTTTTTTATATTCTTTTCAATTCCTCTTCTCTGTTTTTTCAACTCTACTAATTTACCGGCCAGTTCTTCAGTACGTTTATGAATATTAATTTCTTCATACACCTTTTTTTGATTTTCTTTTGTTAACGTTCGGCTAATTGGTAAGGTAATATCTTCCTGCTCTTGCTCACTTTCTTTTAATGCATGTAAAACTGGAGAAGGATAGCAGTTTTTTATTTTTTTAAATCGACAATTACATCCAATTTCAGCCGTTAGCTGTTTATATTGTTCTCTTAATTTAATACAGCTGATTGGTTTTGCTGGAAGTTTTTGAATAAATTTTTCTGTTACTGTATACTGATAATTCATTGTATATTCCATTATTTTATGTATAAATTCTTTTCCTGCCTCGCCCAAATGTCCAAATACATAGGAAAGAGTAAGACGTTCCTGGTGGGAAAGATACCCTGTACTTTTAGCTTTATTACATAAGTATCGGATTAATCCGCAGCTTTCTACTACAATTCGTATATTTTCTTCACAGTTTTCCAATAATGTTTCATCTATTGGAATTTCTTTTATTTTTTCAGTTGTTTCTTCTCCACAAAACGCTGCTGCCGCTCTTTTTATTTTTTCAGATGGAAAACAGCAAATTTTTTCTAGTAGCTGATTTTGGACTGAATACGGAGATAATTGCTCGTCTAAAAACTGCGTACGTCTCCCAGTTCGGCTATGAATTCCCCATGGTATCTTAATCAACTGTCCCATTTTTCCATCTTTTACTTTACTACGATTTGGAAAACACTCAACATTAATATCATTTTCAAGATTCAGTTGACGAATTACTGCTTCTTGAAACATGTTGGCATATTGGGTACGTATCCATCCATTTAAAAACAGCCAAACATGATAGCCACGGTATCCACTGTTTTCAATATAGGCTTCCATTCCCATTTTACGAATGACCGCTTGAATTTGCAATGCAGTTTTTCCCGCTTTTTTCATATACTCTTGAAACAGCACTTCATCCCTTCCCAATTTCAATAAAATTTTTTTAGAAATATCCACATCAAAAACGATATATTTGACTGTACCATTGTTTCTTTGAACGTAAGTAGCGATCGTACAATCGCCTTTTAGATGTTTTTGAATTTCTTTCTCTGAAATTGGCTGAAGAGTATTCTCAAACATTCTTCTTCCGTCTGGCATCAAAACTTCCACTGCATAGGTATCTTCCCGTCCTATAAATAATTCCTGGTATCGTTCTATTTCTTTATCCGTAAGATTAATTTCTACTTGTGCTGCTTCTGTAAAATCGCTTACTTTTACATTTATGGTTTGTTTAGTATTATTTCTTAATCGTTTGCTTATCTGCTCTGCTTTATTGTAACATCCCAAATCGGAATACAATTGTAATAATTCTGTTAAGTTTTCTTCTGATTCTTGCACTGCTATTTTATCAAACTTTTCCAACAACTCTTTTACTTTTTGTTCATTTCTATATGGCATTCGATTCTCATCTAAATGGAGTGTTTCATAATATTGTTCGTATTCCATTAATGCCATATCAAACCGTTCATATTCTTCCCAAATGGAAACTAAATACTTCATAATGTCTTTATGAATATTATCATAATTCCAGCGTAATTCTCGGATTTCATTTGGAATTGCTTTACGAGCTTTCTTTAATTGAGCCACTACAAGTACATATTCATACAGATTATTAGGAATCTCTTTTTTATTATAATACTGTTCCCATCCTCCTAATATTTCCATTCCTTTTCTTATTTTTTTCTCCCAATCCCGTTCCTCCATCCAAAGATATAACTTCTCGGAATCTTCAGC
>DVHN01000111.1 GCA_018712075.1 Candidatus Fimimorpha faecalis | reverse complement strand
ACCTACTCGATATGCGATTTGGCAAAGCTTGTAGCCGTTCGCTGTACTTGCCCGTCAAATGTTGTGTAAGCACAGTGTAACGGGTTTATCGCAAAAAAACTCCATTGGAACTTTCTTTTGCATATACAAAAGGAGCTTCTTCTGGAGTTTTTCTATAATATGGTAAAAGCATCATTTCCAGCCTATTTGTTTACCAGTTAATACCATGATGAATTGGCTCCACACTAGGATCCAATGGTGCAAACGTAAATCCCCAACTCTGTAATGTCTCAATAATTCTTGGCAAAGCCTCTACTGTCGTCTCTTTTTTTACTCCATCATGCATTAGAACAATCGGATGTGTTCTCTGTACAATATTATCTACTACATTATGATAAGCTTCATCTGCTGTAACGGTTGCCCCATCCCCATTTACCACATTCCAATCATGATAAATAATTCCTCTCTGCTGTAACCATGCCTTAACTTGTTCACGAATTCCTAAATTGAGTCCTGTAGTACTTCCTCCTGGGAAACGATAAAGTTGACAAGAAACGCCTGTCAAATCTCTTACATAATTATAAATTTTATCAAAGTCTGCAACAAAAGCATCCATTGACGAATAGATTTGTTCATATTCATGGCTTGCAGTATGAATTCCAATCGTATGACCTCTTCTAACAATTTCACTATAATATGGAACAATCTCTGGTTTATCTGTATATGTAACAAAAAAGGTTGCTTTGATTTGATACCGATCCAAAATGTCCAACACCTGTGGTGTCAAATAGGATGGGCCATCATCAAATGTTAAATAAACCGTTCTGCCTCCTACCCATGGTCCTTGATGACCTTCTGGCGGCTGAGATGTTACTCCTTGAGCTGCCTGCTCCTGCGATGCTTGAATCGATGCCGCTTCTGCCTGTGACGCCTGAATCGACGCTGCTTCCGCCTGTGACGCCTGAATCGATGCTGCTTCCGCCTGCGATGCCTGAATCGATGCTGCTTCCGCCTGCGATGCCTGAATCGACGCTGCTTCTGCCTGTGACGCCTGAATCGACGCCGCTTCTGCCTGCGATGCTTGAATCGATGCTGCTTCCGCCTGCGATGCTTGAATTGATGCCTCCGATGCATCAACACTTTGTTGCTGTACTGATTGTAATGAAGAATTAAGTTCTTGCAGCATTGTTTCTACTGCTGTTCTTTTTGCTGTACATCCACTAATTAATATCATTTGTAGTGCCAGTAACCCACACAGAACAATTGCTGTCATTTTCTTTCCTGTTTTCTTTTTCATATGTTAGGCGAGGTTACTCTTGTTTTTCATAAGAGGAATCGCCATCCTCCTTTCTTCGTACTTTTTTATTGATTTTCTGATCGAAATTCGTAAGTTCCTGTTTTCAATGTTTGAGACTCCATTCCTGGAATTCTTACCTCCGCTTCACAATCAAATGGAATTGTAATTTTATAGTAGATACTTCCATCTTCTTGATAACTCCATTCAATCTCATAAGTTCCAGAAGCCGTATCTCTTCTCATTTTTATCCATTCCATCCGTGGATCTGGCTGTGGTGCAATGATTGCTTTTTTATATCCTGGCTCTTCTTCTACTGGACGCAATCCACACATATTTTGGTACATCCAATCTACAATAGATCCATAAGAATAATGATTTAAACTATTCATACCCGTCTCACTAATAGAGCCATCTTCTAATACAGAATTCCATCTCTCCCAGACAGTTGTAGCACCCAGCTTTACTTCATATAGCCAACTTGGATAATCGTCATTCAGCAATAATGTATATGCATATTCATTCAAACCATAGTCTGATAAGACACGACAGAGCAATGGGGTTCCTGCAAATCCAGTTGTTAGATGTACATCCTCTTGATCCAACAACGCTTTCAATCTTTCCACCTGCGTTGCTTCCCACTCTGGTTGGAAAAGTTCCATATAAAGCGAAATTACATATGCAGTTTGGGTTTCTTCTATATTTAATGTTCCATCACTGTTAAAATATTTTTCCTGAATACTTGACTTTATTTTTTCTGCACGCTCTCTGTAATAATTTGCCTCTTCCTCATAACCAATGATTTCTGCTGCTTTTGCTGTTAAATTAGCTGATTGATAATAAAAAGCCGACGCAGTATAAAATAAGTCTGTTGCACCAAATGGATTACTAATATCATCACTCTTTTGGTCTAATGCCAGCCAATCTCCTAAATGTTTATCCCCTGTCAGCCATAAACCTTGATCCCCATTTTCCTTATCTTGTTCAATAATATAATCCGTCCAAGCCTTCATAACTGGATAATCGGTAATTAGCTGCTGCTTATCGCCATACATTGTATAAACATTCCATGGCAAGATCGTGGCAACATCTCCCCATATGCTGATTCCTTCCCCCTTCATATTTAAATATGGATGTGTCGCTCCCTCTGGCTTTGGAACTGGTACAAATAACGGAACGGCTCCATTCTCATTATATGCCTGTTCCAGCGCTAGATTTTTCATAAAATGCCGATAAAATGCAGCGGTATCCATATTTTGGCAGGCAGTACTCGAAAAAATAGCAGCATCTCCCGTCCATCCCATTCGCTCATCTCTCTGTGGACAATCCGTAGGAATATCTAAAAAATTGTCTTTTTGTGCCCAGTAAGCATTAGAAAAAAGCTGATTTACATCTGGATTTGATGTTTCGATCCATCCCGTTTGTTCTAGATCGGAAGTAACTACACAAGCTATAAAATCTTCTGGATTTACAGTTTCAATTCCTTCGACTTTTACATAGCGGAATCCATAAAATGTAAATTTAGGACGCATTTCTTCTTCATTGCCGTCACTAATATAAGTATATTCTGCTTTTGCAGTTCGCAAATTATCTCGATAGAAACAACCGTCTTGCAAAATCTCTCCATAAGAAAGTTTGACTTCCTGTCCAGCTTCTTGCTCTACATGAAATTTTACCCATCCAGTTATATTCTGTCCAAAATCCAAAACGATTTCTCCTTTTGGTGTCGTAATCACTTCAACTGGAGAACGTTCTTCCACAATATGAATTGGAGGATTACAACGAGCCGCTAAACGCTCATATCCTTCATCAGAAAGCTGAACTCCGCTCCAATTAGAATCGTCAAACTCTGGAGTTGACCATCCCTTCTGTTCCATAGATGCATCATAAACTTCTCCATCATAAATATTTCCTGATATAATTGGTGATGCAGCACTCTTCCATGTCTCATCCGTTCCGATCACAGTTACATTTCCATCTCGATCTGTAATTCTAATTTCACAGAGAAAACTCATACGGTCTCCATATATATTCTCATATCCACCCTCTGGAAAAAACCTTCCTTTGTACCATCCGTTTCCAACAATTGCTCCAACGGTATTTTCACCGCTTATAAGCATATCTGTAATATCATAAGTCTGATATTGCAGCATTTGATCATAGGCATGGTAACCCGGCATTAAATATTCATCTCCAACCTTTGATCCATTAATCTCCATCTCGTACAAACCCAAACCACAGACATAGGCTCTCGCCTGCACAATTTCTGAATCAATCGAAAATTCTTTCCTAAAATATGGACTAATATCGTCTTCTAATTCTGAAGTAATCCAGTTGGCTTCCCATGCTTCCTCCATCTTAGCAGTCTCGAAATAAGCCTTCTCACTTGTGGCAAAGGAACCATCCTCCGCCCAAACCGTTACTTGCCATTCATATCTTGTATAAGGCTCCAACAATAAATCTGGCGTATAGGATAAACTATTAATATCTTCTTGTTTCCCACTGTCGAATACAACTCTATCTCCTTGAAATATAATCACTTGAGCCGCAATCTGTTTTACTGCATTTTCCGAATTTGAAGACGTAACCCACGATAACGTTAATGGGTCCAATTCGTATCCAATGGGATTTTCCAAATGATTTGTCCTTAATTTGGATATCTGAATTTCTTCTTTATGCTGTATTTGCTCTTGATTCTGACCACCTACGTCCACTGTTTCTGGTACAGTATTTTCCTTCCCCTGTTCCTCTGCCTCCATACTTTCTCTTCTCAATTCTTCGTGCCTAATTTTATCCATCTTTCCTACATGCAGCATAATGCCAATTGCAGTCAGCAAAAGCGCCGCCAATAGAAAAACAACGATCCATTTCCATTGTTTTCTCATAAAAACCTGTTACTCCTCTTCTGGAAAATTCATCCATTATGATTACATAAACTAATTTTTTTCCATCTTCATTGTAGCGACATATTGACAATTTTTCAATACTTTTTCTGGAAAAGATAAACTCTTTTCTATTACTGCATCAATCCATAACTCTTCTACAGCAACCATCATATGTTCCATGCAAATTCCAAGATCTACTGCATTCATTTTCTGCATAGAAGATAGAAAGGATAAATTCCTTTTTTGAAAAATATGTATCTCCTTCCCTTCAACAACAAACCTCCATGGTTGACTATTAAAACTGGAAGGTGCCAAAGATGCAGCCTTTAAAATGAAATTAAGGGAATCTGTCGGTTCTGTCTTCCATTTTGTTAGTTCATTCACTGACAATCTTTTTTGCTCCGAAGACATTTTCCTCCACTCATTTTTAGGCTTTCCAAACGCCACTATCATTAATGGCTCCATTGTTTTTTGTAGTGTTAATAACTCATCTGGAATTTTGGCACATCCTTGATAACAACTTCCAATTCCTTTCACAGTTAAGTATAACACAATTTGTTCTAAAATATATCCTGCATTTCGATAAGAATCTTCATTTCTTTCCCCACTAAACACAAGGTAGTATGGTGCCTTTGAAACAAAATATCCTTTTACTTCTCTCGGCAACGTAACAATATTTATTTGATAAAGCAGATCTTCAAATAATGGCTGAACATTTTGAATAAATTGATCTATCTTTTTAATTTGTACATCTTCTAACGGAGTCATTTGAAAGTTACGAATTGATTTTCGTATATAAATTGCATCATATAACTTCATTATTGTACCTCCTGTTCAATGGATATTCTAGTAATTTTTACAATCTTATTTTTTATTATATCATAAAAAATACAAATTACCATGGTAAAAGGACGTCAATTTTCTTACTATTTTCTTACAAAAACAGAAAAGCCGTCAATTCTAAGTATTTCTTAAAAAAGTTTACTTCCAGATTGACAGCTTTACTCTTTATTAACTAATTTTCCTTTTTTAAAATAAGATCTTCTAATAATTGTTCTGCACGTTTATAGTCGAGTTCCCAAACTTTCAATATTTCATACATATCTGCTAAGTTCCATGTATCCTCGATCCGAATTTCACTTCTTTTTTTAACCGCTCCACAACCCCTCCTATCTGCAATAATATCCAAATTCATATCCAGCTTCTCTTACCTGGTCAATCCATTTACTCATAATCTCTATATTACTATTTGACACTGCGTGCATCATATAAACTGCTCCTGGATGAAGTTCATTTATATACTCCTCCATCAACTGTGCTGGATCTGGCTGCTCATCCACTAACCAATCAATGGATTCTACTGACCAAAAAGAAGTATGATACCCCATTGCATTTACCATGGCCAATGACATATCACTATAATAGGAAGAAGAAAAACGATACATATACATATCATATTGAAACGTATCTTTCACATAGTTTTGCATATTTACTGTGTCTTCGATCTGCTCATTCAATGGAAGAGACGGAATTCCATTATCAGGATGAGAATATCCATGACTTCCCACTACATGTCCTTCTTTAATCATTCGTTCCACTAAATCTTTACTGCGATTTGCATATTCATGTGTAACGAAGAATGCTGCCTTTACATTTTTTTCCTTTAAAATATCCAAAAGTTTTTCTGTATTACGAATGCCATTATTGGAGTATTCCCATCCCATATCAAATGTAAGAAAAACATATTCTGTATTATCCCCAATAAACGTGATATTATAATTTTTTCCTCTATAATATTCTTGTAAGGATATTGGCATAAGCGGTCGATTTTGCTGATCTCTTTCTTTTCCACTTCCATATCCCTTTACTTCTGCATCTAGATTTCCTATTTCAGCAATTTGCTCTGTTGTAAGTGTATGTATTGTTTCTTTATGAGAAACAGAAAATGCATTTTTCGGTTTTTCTTTTGTAACATAGTTTCTCTGTGCATAATACTCTTGTTCACAATAATCAACTTTTATCCATTCATCTTGCATTCCAGTTTGCTTTAATGCATCTCCAGAACCAATAATCGCCATAACGTCAGATTCTAAAGAAGGTTCTTGATATAAGTTAATACACTGTGTTGTATAAACCGTCTGCTCCTTCTGCATTTGAGCTAAATTCTTTTCAGAATCAGCTTGAAGCTTTTCAACTGTAACACTCTCCTCTAGCAAGGAAGCAGAAATTTCCTCTGATTCATTCTCTGTTTGATCCATTGTTCTTATGTCTGTAGTATTTTCTTGTGTAGTTTGAACTGGATTCTGATTTGTACATCCTGTTAATAACATTAAGATAAGAATACTGACCATCCATTTTTTCATAATTTCTACCAAATTTTATAGATATGATAACCCACACCTAAAACTTGCAAATCTAAGGCTGAAAATTTGATTTGCATATCGTTCCTTTCTTTCGTATTTTTTCAACCTTTTTCTTCTATTTTCTTCCCTTTTTTCTTCAATAAGTCACATTATATCAAACCATTTTTTATAAATCAAGCACTTCAATTCCTTAACCTTTCTAAAATGGAAATTATAACCTATTAAAAACTCGTATAAAGAAGCTTGAAATCGTGCATCATTGGAAATAGGAGGTGCTTGTATGGCAATATACAAAGTAGAAATATGCGGCGTAAATACGACCCATCTTCCGTTGCTAAACAATGAAGAAAAAGATGCTCTTTTTCAACGAATCAAACAAGGTGATTCTACAGCAAGGGAACAATATATTAAAGGGAACCTCAGATTAGTTCTCAGTGTCATCCAACGCTTTGCTGGAAACGGAGAAAATATTGATGATCTGTTTCAAATCGGATGTATTGGATTAATCAAGGCAATTGATAATTTTGATATTTCATTGCAAGTAAAATTTTCAACCTACGCCGTCCCAATGATCATTGGTGAGGTACGCCGTTACTTACGTGACAATAATTCTATCCGTGTTTCTCGTTCCCTTCGTGACACTGCATACAAAGCAATCTATGCTCGGGAACAGCTTATGAAAAAACAAGATCGAGAACCTACGATATGCGAAATCGCAGATGAAGTTGGTATCAGCAAAGAGGATATTGTGTTTGCGCTTGATGCCATTCAAAGCCCCATCAGTTTGTATGATCCTGTTTATAGTGATGGCGGAGACACCCTCTATGTAATGGATCAGATCAGCGACAAAAAAAATAAAGAAGATAATTGGATTCGAGAAATCTCATTGAATGAAGCTCTGCAACGTCTTCCAGAACGAGAACGTCATATTATTAATATGCGATTTTATGAAGGAAAAACACAAATGGAAGTGGCAAAAGAAATCCATATTTCACAGGCACAAGTTAGTAGACTTGAAAAAAATGCATTGAAAACAATGAGAGGATATTTGGCTTAAGCCAAATATCCTCTGTGTAATATATTAACTGTTCTATACTAAATACAGCAGAATCTGCCTCCAAGACAACAATTACATACCAAATTCAAAAGACAAATTTTTGTACACCAATCTGCCTCCATGGCAGACTCTCTTCCGTAACCATTTCCCATTGTCTGGTACCACTGACCACCTGATTCTAAACGCTGGAGCAAAGAACGGTATTGTATATTATTTGGTTCCATATTCACTGCCTGACGTGCATGTTCCAATGCATTAATATTGTTTCCAACACCAGAATTTGCAATTGCACTAAAAAAATACCATCTTGCATCTCGATTACGAATGGAATTTAATACATTAAGCGCCTCTCTATAATGGCCAGCATTAATATAATTTGCTGCTGCCTGCATTTCGATCGAACCATCGTACTGGTTTTGATTGGATTGCTGATATTGCCCTCCTCCAAAACCGCCAAATCCTCCATAGCCACTATAGCCATTGCTCGTTCCCTGTTCACGTTCTTTCATAATTTGATCATATGCCTGTTGTATTTCTTTAAACTTTTCTTCCGCCTGTGCTTTATTTGGATTATTTACATTTGCATCAGGATGGTAGATACGACTTAATTTTCGATATGCTTTTTTTACTTCATCATCTGTAGCATCTCTAGAAATACCTAATACCTTATATGGATCATACATCTTTTCTCTCTCCTGTCCCTTCTTTCCTGGTTTTTCTTATTTGAGCAAATTTCATCCACACACCTGAATATAAAATATTCCTTAAAATATCACTATATTCTACAATTGGAAGACGTTCAAAAGCCTGACAACAATCTGCCATCATCAAGTTCAATATGGACAGGCAACGCTCGTCAAAATCTGCTTCCTCTGCCATTGAAAGAAATGGATTATAATTATTTTTCTTTTTATCTTCAAATACATCTTCATATGCATCCATCAAATAAATAAATTTTCCAAGGAAGAATCCCATTTGACGTAAGTTCTGCTCCCATATATCATTTCGATAAACAAAGATTTCCGCTAATAGTTTTCCTGTAAGCCCAGAAGCACAATCCAAATTTTGGTTATTCTCCTCTTCACATCGGTGCAAATGGTTAATATACTTTTTGATCGCTTTTCTCTGACGTGGATACATAGATGCTACTTCATGATACCTCTTTTCAAACGATCTGGCAAGTAAAAGTTTTTTATAATCATGTTCATCAATCCAATCATCCATCAGATTATGATAGCAAAGCAATAAATCCATATCCGAAGCATAATCTATAAACTCAGTATAAATTACACGTTTTTTCTCTGTTGGATGCATAATACATCTATGCCATTCTTCTTTCTTTTCTTCCTCTTCATAAAGACTACTTAGAAGAATTGCTAAAAAGGTCATATCATATGTAAGCAAAAATCCACTTGATAGTCCATGACGTTTTTTCAATCGCTCACATAATCCGCAATAGAAGGCTTGATATGTCTCAAAATCTTTTACTTTTAACTCTAATTTATTTACCATGACATAACCAAACATATTCTACCTCAGCTCTTTTTTATAAATTTATTTTTACATTTGGGACAAGTAATTTCTATTTTTCCCTTTCCCCTCGGAATTCGAATTTTCTGTCCACAAGATGGACACTTATAAATATGAAACTTTAATAACTGTTTTCCGTTTTTTAAATTATATTTTAC
>DVHN01000110.1 GCA_018712075.1 Candidatus Fimimorpha faecalis | reverse complement strand
AAAAACCACAAAAGGTAATAAATCCAATTACTCATATACAAACTCCTTTTACTTCGTAAATTTTCTTTTGTTCTTTCTCTTTTCACGACTAGCAGTATATCACAAAATTACACTTTTTGTGAATTTCTTATCTTAATTTTTCTTAATTGGTGAACGATTTTATTAGATTTTTAATATAAATTTTATTGCTTATTTATTTACTATTCATTCGTTTTACTCCACATAGTTTTTCAATATATCTTGTTTTAACTTCAAAATTTTACTATGAATATTTCTAATTGTTTCCAAGAAAATTGTTTCATCTTTTCCTGTCGGATCATCGAGTCCCCAATCTTCTCTGTGTCTGCAAGGCAAAGCTGGACAAGAAACATTACATCCCATTGTAATTACAATATCTGGCGTTGGAATATCAGTAATTAATTTCGAATATTGATTTTTTTCCATATCAATACCATACTGCTGTTTCATATATTTCACAGCATCTTGATTAATTTGTGATTTTATTTCAGTTCCAGCAGAATAACTCTCAAAAACATCAGAAGCTAAATATTTTCCTAATGCTTCTGCTATCTGGCTTCGGCAGGAATTATGCACACATATAAATGCTACTTTAAATTTTCTCCTTATTTCAAAATATCTTCTTTCGTTTATATTAAAAATGCATGGAACACATGAAAGAAATATCCTACTATAATAATTCCAAACGTACAAATAAAAATAAACAACGCCAGTAATTTCGGTTTTACAGCTTTTTTAACATAATCATGGAAGATAGGCTTAGTGTTGAATGTCTTAATACGTATCCACGATAGAACGAATACATAGACGCTGCTTCATTTCATTCGTATTGCTAAAACTGCCCTGTAAAATATCATTCTTTCGTATATAAATCTCTTTGATTTGCTTGTCTGTAATATGGAAATAATTCTGGCTGAAAATTACGTCTGCATCCTGAAAACTAAGCTCTACAAACGCAGCAAAACAATCAGATTTAAGACAGATGGTATATCCATCTGCTTCTTGAAAAACTTCTGTCTCTATATTTGGTCTTGAAAGGCGAAGATACTTATACGGCAGTACTGTTTCCACAGCCTGACGCACGGTTCCATCTTCCATTTGAATCCATCCCTCTAAAAAAACTTCTTCTTCCCATCCGCCTAACCTCTTTCGATTTCTCTTCCACTCACAATAAGCTGGAAGACTCATTAAGTCTAATGAGAGAATATTTTCTGATCGAAACGCATCAATCTGACCTTCACAAGCCGCTTCCTCTAAAATATCCAACTGCATATTTTTTACATATAGCTTAGCTTTGTAACGTTGTGATTTGCCTGTCTCATTTTCAAAGTATAAACATGCTTTCTCCTTCTCTACCGTAAGACTTGCTGCTCTGGAAGCAAAAAAATCCTGCGCCATATAATGTAAGGCTTTCCAGCGACCAAAATAATCAATACTGGACCAAGACGGAGCTGGCCAATTATCATTTACTTGCCAATAGAGTGCTCCCATACATCTTCCACGATGCCGTCTCCAATGTTCCACTCCATATTTCACTGCCATTCCTTGAAGAATCTGGCTCGTATAAAGCAGTGCATCAAAGGAAGCTGGATATCGAAATGTCTCAGATAAATAATATAGCATTTTTCCATTTGCCGAATCATTTTTTTGATGACTCTCCATTACTCGTGAGAAAATATTTTGATCTTCTTTTCTTGCAAAACTTTCCACGGTTCTTAAACAAGGAAACGATTGAAAACCAAATTCAGAACAAAAACGGAAATTATGATTCTTATAATCAGTAAATGGAAGCTGACCATGCCATACTGCCCAATAGTGGGTATCTCCATCATTTTCACTATCTGGATTATCAAAACAACCTCCAGAAGACGGAGAAGATGGCCAGTAAAAAATATCTGGAGCGGATTTTTTTACTGCTGCTGGAAGAATATGTTCAAATAGTTTAATATAATCAGCTCGTAAATAGGACGATTCTTTCTGAAATTCTTGCCAATGATCCCATGCAGATTCGATTTCATTATTTCCACAAATCAGTCCTAAGCATGCATGATGCCGAATCCGTTTCACATTATCTATTACTTCCTGCCTGCAATTTTCTGCAAATTCTTCCGTTACATCATAGACATTGCACGCATACATCAAATCTTGCCATACAATTAACCCATAACGGTCGCAAAGATCATAAAAATAATCGGAAGGATAGTATCCGCCACCCCAGACACGCACACAGTTAAATCCAACTCGCCGCATTGATTCTACCAAATATTCTTGTCGTTCTCTCGTAATTCTATTGTATACACAATCTTCTGGAATATAATTTCCTCCCATCGCAAAAATCTTTGTTCCATTTACTTGAAACGCAAATTCCCTTCCCCATACATCTTCGTCTCTGCTAACAGTAAGTGTACGAAGCCCGATGTTTTTTTCTATTTCTTCCAGAAGTATTCCCTCTCCATTAAAATGCTGCACCTTTATTTGATAAAGCGGCTGCTCACCATATCCATTTGGCCACCAGAGCTTTGGATTTTGAATTAGAAACTCTGTCCTTATATCTGTATTGACCACAACGGTTTGAGCTGCCAACTCAACTCCTGCTTCTAAAACTTGAATTAAAACGATATCTTCTACTGCTGGAATAGAAAATGTTAGATGAATCTGAAGTGTCACTGTCTTTTTTCCATGCTCTTGATGAATCTCCATCTCCTCCATTCGGCTTCCATTCCAAAACTCAATATAAATCGCTCGAAAAATCCCTGCATCAATCAATTGTGGTCCCCAATCCCATCCAAACATGGAATGTGCTTTCCGAATCAAATGATTTCCTTTCATGCATCCGCATGGAATATAGTTCACTTCTTTCTTTTCTTGATAGGTATAAGATTCTATATAACGAAGTGGGGAATGAAACGAAATCTGTATCGTATTTTTTCCTGCACAGAGCACCTGACTCACAGGAATCCGATAAGTACGATGCATGTTTTTTGTACTGGCAACCAGATGCCCATTGATAAAAATATCTGCCAATGTATCCAACCCTTCACATACAAGTACCTGATTTTCCTCTAATAACTGATGATTCATAATTTCAAACTCATAGCAAAATTCATAATCATCCCAGAATAATTCTCTTGTAGAATATTCGTTCATCCGATCAAATGGATCTTCGATTGCCTTATTTTCCAACAATGCTGATAATACAGAACCAGGAATTAAAACAGGATATTCACTCCTGTCTCCCTTTTTCTTCATCCGCCAGATTCCGTTTAAATGAATTCGTTCCATAAATTTGATACTCCTTTACTTTATTATTTCAAATAAACGCCCTATAAATTTCTTATTTGTATGAATAATAAGACAGTGTTCTTCTTGTTTATAATGATACAAAACCTCGCTTGTTTTCGGATAAATACAACGGATTTTCGAAACACGTAATTCTTTCGGAAGAGGAATTACTTGAGAATCGGATCCCCCTGGTCGTTTCCACACTGCTAAATATGCCTTCTTTTCTGTACGAACTCCAAGTGCAATCCAAGTATCTGCATAGCTAGCCAGACCAAGTGGCCAAAACGGCTGCGCATTTGCAATATCATGACGAATTTCTTTATATACCATAATTCCTTCTTTTACAACTGCCTTGCGTGTTTGATCTAATTTTACAAGATGTCCACTCTGATGAATACGCAAAAGCATTGCATTTACCATATTAAAAATGGTTTCTTCTTGAAGTTCTTCTTCACCAACACCTTTGCTGTGATTCATTGGGTAAGACCAAACTGCTGCCTGTTCTGGAGTAACTGCTGTCGGTGCATTTGCTGCGATAACTGGATACTGTAAATAATCTTCTAAATCACTTGTAGACTGAATGCTTAAACGAGAAAGCATAGCATAATCCATACGCAGCCCTCCACTTGAACAATTTTCAATAACCAATTTCGGATGTCGTTTAAAAATTCCATCTAACCATGCAAGATAACAACGTTCATGCTCCAACATTCCATCTCCAACGCTATCTGCATAAAGTTCCGTTCCAATGCCCGGCTCTATATTATAATCCGTCTTAATATATCCAATACCATACTCACGAACAAGACGATCAATAACGGAATCCATATATGCTCTCACTTCTGGATTCCTATAATCCAATTGAAAACGACTTCGATCATACACTGGTTTCCCATGCCTTACAAAAAACCAATCTTTGGGAACGTTTGAGGCTAGTCTGCAATAAATTCCCATTACTTCTGGTTCAATCCATACGCCTGGAATCATACCTTTTTTCTGAATATAATCGGTGACTTCTTTTAATCCATTTGGAAAACGTTTTTTACTTTCGTTCCATTCTCCGACACTATCCCACCAATTTCCATCTGCATACCATCCTGCATCAATACAGAAATACTCACATCCAATCTCGGCGGCAGCATCAATCAGAGGAATTTCTGCCTCAGTTGTCGGATTTCCCCATAAACAATTCATATAATCATTAAAAATCACAGGCAGTTTTTGATTATCTTCATTTGGCCTTCGTATTTTTCTTCGGTATTGCGTTAATGTTCCCATTGCGTCATCCAATCCTCTTGACGTAACTCCTACGGCGGCCGTCACCGTTGTAAAAGAATCTCCCGGCTTTAGCTGCTTCGACCAGTGAGAATAGATCTCATTTGGTCCTCCCAACGCTAAATATAGATGTCCATTTTGATCTCCAACCTCCCAATGCCAAGAGCCATTATGCTCAATCTGCCAATAAATGCCGGTCTGAGTCTCTGTATTTTCTAAATATCCCATTGGAAGATATTCTTTTGCGGACCAATTTCCTGTATTAGAAATTCGAATCATACTGGAGGAATGACGCACCTCTTTCGGCTGATTTAACTCCATCCCTAGATCAGCCAATGTATAGCATTTCCAATTTAACTCACGCTGCCAACTATTATGTGGAACCCAAATACGAATTTTTTCATTTTGATTTAATATTCCTTCTTTCTCAATCCCTTCATAATGAAAGTTTGAAATATATTCCACCGTCTGTTCTTCGTTTCCTCTATTTTCCACAATATTCCAGAATCGTATGATGGATAGTTCATTATAAAACTGCATATAGGCATGTACCATAACCTCTGTCACATGATCTCTCAAATGAAAAATAATCAAACGCCCGAATTGATTCCTCCTATCTTCATGAATAACTTCTCGGAATCTTCAGCCCTGATTTTATAAGGCTTTC
>DVHN01000109.1 GCA_018712075.1 Candidatus Fimimorpha faecalis | reverse complement strand
GTAGAGCACTTCACTCGTAATGAAGGGGTCGCCGGTTCAAGTCCGGCTGGGAGCTTAATCAAAAAATCCTTAATTTACAACAAAAGAGAAAACCAAAAGCATTCCAACAAGGAATGCTTTTTTGACGTTTGACTAACGCCTATGTAAGAAAAAATGCAAGTTCCTTTGTTAAAAGATTAAAAAAATAAGAAGAATTTTAACGTCGTTGAATTAATTGTTCTAATGTATCAGCAGCTTTCTCATCCATTTTTTTGAGGCTATGTGCATAAATATTCATGGTAGTACTTGTCTGTGCATGTCCTAGTCGGTTTGAGACAGTTTTTACATCAACATTTTGACTGATAAGCAACGTAGCCGAAGTATGTCGTAATCCATGAAGAGGAATGTCTGGAAGTTTTTTTGATTCATCTTTAACACTGTCATTATAATTTTTAATGATTTTTTTAAATGCATGATAAGGAGTACTTAGATTCATCTGTTTTCCATTCCATTGAATAAATAAATAATTCTTTCCTATCCATTGATTTCCGATTGAAACCTTATATTGTTTTTGTTCTATCTGATAGTTTTTTAACATTGTCATAATTGAATCTGGTAGTGTTACTACTCGCATAGAACTATAATTCTTCGTAAGATCTTCCATTTGTTTTCCCTTATAACTAATCGTAGATTTCGTGATACTAACTGATTTTTCAGCAAAGTCAATATCATCCCAAGTTAAAGCAAGTAATTCTCCACGTCGAAACCCTCCAAATAATGCCATATAAAAGAATAGTTTTTGCTGGAGTGGAATCGTATGGTGGGCTTGATATTCGGATACAGGATAGGACTTTCCTGTCTCATTGATCCGATTATGGGATGGACAAGTAGTGAAGTAGGGTTTATCTAACAATTCCAGAAATAGTTGTACCTGCTCTAAGGTAAAGTAGTTTTCTGTATTTAATTTTTGTTGTCTTGGAGGAGAAATTCTCCTGCAAGGATTCGATTCGATCAGCTGCCATTGGACGGCTGTGGATAACATAGAACTTAATATATTATGAATTTTTCTAATGCTGCTGCTAGATAACGTTCCCTGTTTTCCGTCCTTTCGTTTGGCATGTCGTAACTGATTGTAAAAAATCTGAATCGAGAGTGGTTGTAATTTTGTCAGTTTATAAGAACCAAATGCAGGAATTAAGTAATTTTGTATGGTGTATTCATAGGCATTTCTTGTAGTAATACGTAAGTGATAAGCGGCATGTTGTTCCAACCATAACTGTGCAAACATCTGAAAGGTAATGGTTTCCCCCTCAAGATAACTTCCTTCTCGTACTGCCTGTTCAAAACGAAAGGCAAATGCTTCTAACTCTTTTCGATTTTGATGGTTTGACTTTCTTGGATCAGGTTTCCAAGTCTTCGTTTTTATTTGTTGTTTTCCTTGTACATCCCGTCCATTGCTAACCGTAATTTGATAAGTATTATTCCTTTTTCGTATGCTAGCCATGAGTTCCTCCTAATCCGATCCGAGTGGATCTTGAGTCAAATAAGACTCTTTTCTCTTGTATTTCATCTAATATGGAGGTTTTTTATTCCAATTGCTCTAATAATCAAAAATTTAATAAAATTTTAATCAATTAGGAAAAGGCAAGAAAAAAGAGCGATTCTTTCTCAAACATTAGTATACGAATGAAAAATAAAATTTTTTGTCTTGTAATGATTTTTTGATCAATAAAAATAGATGGTACAAGAAAGTATTTTAAAAAGTAGGTTATGAATGTATGTGTTTAAAAGCTCATGTTGTATGACATGAGTGGAATAAATTCAATTGAAAGATTGGTTTGTATACATAGGAAGCAAGCAGTATAGTTTGGATGATTATAGTTCTTGATTTTCTTTTATTTAGTAAAAACTCATAAAATTTGTAGATTAACTTTAGTAGTAACACGGGTCTTTAACACCTCTTTGAAAAAATCATAACATAAAACCCCCATTTTTAGCCTATTTGAGGCTTATTTTTCTGTCAAATTTTTTAAATTTATGTATAGGCTTTTTGGGCTTTTTATGTTATAATAGGAAAAAGGAGGCTTTTTCATGAATGTAAATACATCAAAATCAAAAAATGCAGAGTCGTTTTACATCAAACACTCTTACATAGATGCCAATGGCAAATCAACCTCAAGAACCATTCGAAAGCTGGGAACATTAAAAGAATTACTCGTTGAACATGGTCCGACGAGAGATGACGTTATGGAATGGGCAAGAGAACAGGCACGTATGGAAACAGAAAAATACGAGCAGGAAAAAGAGAATTACCGTCTTCCCATCTATTTTTATCCAAATCGAAAAATTCCTCATGGCGAGAAACGCTGCTTCCATGGAGGATATCTTTTCCTGCAGTCCATCTATTACCAGCTTAATCTCGATCAAATTTGCAGAAAAATACGAACAAGACATAACTATAAATATGACCTAAATGCCATTCTATCCGACCTGATTTATACCAGAATACTTGATCCAGGCAGTAAACGCTCCTCTTTTCAAGCTGCTAAAAAGTTCTTGGAACCCCCAAGGTACGAACTACATGATAGTTATAGAGCGTTAAGTATACTCGCACAGGAAAGTACTTTTATCCAGTCAGAGGTTTATAAAAACAGCTGTGAAATCATAAAACGCAATCAGGGGATCCTTTACTATGACTGCACCAATTATTACTTTGAAATAGAACAGGAAGAGGATGACAAACAATACGCAAAGAGCAAAGAAAACCGTCCAAATCCGATCATCCAAATGGGATTATTTACAGATGGAGATGGTATCCCTCTTGCATTTTCTCTCTTTCCTGGAAATCAAAATGAGCAAAAATCCTTATCTCCATTGGAGAAAAAAGTGATAGAAGATTTTGAATGCAAGCAGTTTATTTATTGCTCCGATGCTGGTCTTGCCTCAGAAAACAATCGTTTGTTAAATCATACTGGCAAACGGGCTTTTATTGTTACTCAGTCCATAAAAAAGTTACGTTCCGAGTACAAAACACTGGCGCTGAACCGAAAAGGCTTTCGACGACTCTCGGACAATCAACTCGTAGATATCGATCACCTATCGGAGAAGGACTATGATCAAATTTTCTACAAAGAAGAACCCTATAATTCCAGGAAGCTGGAACAGCGCCTTCTTATCACTTATTCACCAAAGTATGCTGCCTATCAGAAAACTCTCCGTGAAAAGCAGGTGGAACGAGCGATGACCATGATAAAAAACGGGAACTATAAAAGGGAAAAAAAGAATCCGAATGATCCTGCTCGGTTTCTTTCAAAAGAAGCAGTGACAAAAGAAGGAGAAATAGCCAATATCCTGTACTATCTGGATGAAGAGAAAGTGTTAGAAGAAGCAAAGTATGATGGACTTTATGCGGTATGCACGGATCTTTTTGAAGATGATCCAAGTGATATTTTACGAGTAAGTGAGGGACGTTGGCAAATCGAAGCATGTTTTAGAATCATGAAAACCGAATTTCATGCAAGACCAGTATATTTAAGACTCCAAGACAGGATTCATGCGCATTTTCTTATCTGTTTTTTATCCCTCTTAATCTACCGTATACTGGAAAAAAAGCTTGGAAAGGAATTCACTTGTGAGGAAATCATCCATACTCTGAAAGATTATAATTTTGCAGATGTACAGGGACAAGGATTTCTGCCAATCTACACGTCAAATAAGATAACCGATCAACTTCAGAAAATCAGTGGCTTTGCAACAGACTACGAATTCATAACAAAAAGAAAAATGAAAGAAATACAAAAATTGAGCAAGAAAAAATAAAAAAGCCTAGCTATCAAAACAAAGCAACACCGCTACAAAACCCTTATTTTATGGGAACTATAGCGGTGTTTTTTGTTTCCGAAGTGTTAAAGATGAGATTATATAATCCAAAAAATCAATTAATAAAGTTGAATGATTTACAGAGTTATTGTCACACTTATTTATCTATATAAGATAAGTTGAATTAAATCACAAGCAACTTGAAATCCAGCTTGAAAACTGAACTCGCTATAAAGAGTGCTGCAATCCCTATTATAATTTGATATAGCAGTAATTTCCTCGCCTTGCAGGATATGCCCTTTTAAACTTTCTATATAGTTCTCAAATTTTTCATTTGCATCTTTAATCTCGAATGGTTCTTCTAAATTGCTTATCCATTCCTTATATAGTATATCTATGTAATTCTTCATAATCAATTTCCCTTCTAAAATAAACTTAACTGCATAGAAACTTCATAAATTTTGAGCATTGTTTCGTGTTCTTTAGAAGATAGGATATATTGGTACAAATATTTATGCTTGTCTCCTGAATTTGAAAAATAATAAGGCGGATCAAGATAGAAAAATACTTCAGGGCTTTGGTATTTTTCTATTAAATCAAGAGCGGATACTGATTCAATCTGTGCCTGCTTAATGCGGTACATAGATTTTATAATTGTTTCGGGCAATTGGTTCCAATTGTTTGCCCGAGCATCCCGAAATCCTGTCTTATAATGATTGCCACCAGCAAAAGACAGGTGACATCGGACACAAAATTTTCTGGCTCGTTCTAACGCAGAATCCTTGTCTGACACAAGATATGAATTTTCATATTCTTCCCTAGCATATGGAGTAAGGAATACTTGTTTAGCAAGCTCTTCTCCTTCTTCTCTTAAAACACGGAAAAAATTGCAAATTTCTCCGTTTATGTCATTCAAGATTTCAAGTTCGCTGGGTGCTTTTGCAAAGAAAATAGAGGCTCCTCCACAAAAAGGCTCAATATAAATTTTGTGCTCAGGGATAAAGGAACAAATCCAATCTCGAATTTTATACTTTCCACCTGGATATAATAACACTGGACCAGCCAATTGGTTTCTCTCCTTTCAGATTTATTTATAATATATTCATTGCAAATACATTGTGAAACATCTAATATTTTTTCTATTTTGATCACCTTCCCCTTCATAAAAAAATCACTCATAAAAAATATGAATGATTTTTCTTTGATTAAGTAAATTGTTATCAGAAACTGTGCGTATATTTCTTTGAAAAGAATTTTGCCTTCAAAAATGCAAAAATTTTACTTCTCCAAGCAACAGGTTCCAAGTAAAGAACGTCTAACTCTTTATATTTTAGCTGAGTATGATGAATCCAAACATTAAGTAAGATTTCGCCAATTCTACCAATATATCTTTTTTCAAATGCATTATATTGGCTACAATCAATACGATGTTCCAGTTCTTCTAAAATTGGAAATATCCATTCACAATATGCAAAGAAAACTTCTTTTTGCATAACAAACATATTGAACATATGTGCACTTCGTTGCTTCATCACCCATGTAAATGATTCTTCATATTGTGGGCAAAGTTCTTTTATAACCTCTTTTGTCTTTTCTAAATGTTCTCTATCTTGTGTATGACAATAATGCGAATATATAGTTTCAATTATATAGTTTCTTTTCTTTGGAAGAACAATGTTCGTATCAGCAAGAAAATGCTTCCATTGCTTTTCTGTTGGTATCATATAGAATTTATTTTTTGTAAAAATCCTTTTGAATTGATTTTGGTATCCTTTCTGTTGTTTGCTTTTTTTGTGTGAGTAGGTGTGGTGGGTGGCGGTTTTTTTATTATAATTGTTACACGATAAAATGTTATTTACCACTTTGGAGGCGGAAATACCGCCTCCAAGCTTCTTTTCTTCTCTTATTCCCCCTACCTATAAGAAAAACCTTACTCAAACCATATACTTTTCTACTTCGTCCATTGGATTGAAAGAATCATTTTCGCTCCACAATGAAAACACTGATATTTAGAAACACAAATCAGGCTTTCTTTTTTTGCTTTTTCTTCTTTTCCTTTTAACTGAATTGATT
>DVHN01000108.1 GCA_018712075.1 Candidatus Fimimorpha faecalis | reverse complement strand
ACAAAAATACTGAATGTGCATTGTTATCTAATTTCATGTATTTATCAGTCCTTCTTATTTTCGACTGATTTTATTATATCATATTTTGCCTTGTCAATAACTTGTGAGAACGCAATTCATCCCCTACTTTAGAGGTAAGGGACTTCTTGCTGAAAGAGGTTAAAATAGTGAAAATTTGGAAGATTTTTGTATATCACGATAATAAGAAAAGCTGGAAGTGTATCGAAAAGTAAAAGGATAAGCTTCTGGCTTTTTTTGTTTGTAATTTGGAAGGTTAGTGCTATAATAAAAAATAAGAAAGAAAAGGTGAAGGGATTTTTATGAGAAGGATACGGACAAAAAGAGAAAGTATGCCAGGAGTTCCATATACAATATTGTTTAGTCTGATTTGGTATTCTGGACTGTTGCGTAGTATTATGAACGGACAGGCAGTCGGTGAATTGCTTTTATTTTTAGTTGCAGGTTTGCTTCCGCTTATCTTTACATTTCAACAGATAAAGAGAGCGATGTATTTTCGTAAGCTACATAAACAGGCGATGCAGCGCACTCCAAGAAAAGGAAAGATTGTTAACTGTCAGAAATCTTATTATCAAGAACGTGGAAGAAAAGGAAGGATTTATACAAAGGCAGAGTATATTTTAATCATCGAGATTCAAAATGAAGAGGAGTATTCTCCAGTACAAATACAGAGTGAACCATATGAATGGCCCATTTATCGAGTATTAAGTTCCCCTAATGTGGATGTATATACAGATGATACGGGCTGGCATCATGTTATTGATGGGTTTGAATATAAAAAAAGAAGAAGTGATCCAGGAATTTTTTCAGAAAACCCATGGAATATGGACCCTACAGAAGATAGAGGTACCCTGCTACGAGTAATTGTATATATCGTTATGATTTTAATGCTTTTATTAAATTTAACTTGATAAAAGCTCCCTTATAAGCAGACAAGTAAAAGAATAAAAACTGCTGCTTATAAGGGAGCTTTGCTATATTTATACAGAAAAAAGAATTGAAAAATTCTTATTTTTTATAATTGAGGACCAGCGGAAACTAAAGCCTTTCCAGCTGCATTACCTTCATATTTTGCAAAGTTCTTAATAAATCTCTGTGCTAAATCTTTTGCTTTTGTTTCCCATTCGGAAGCATCTGCATAAGTATTGCGAGGGTCCAAAATGTTGGTATCTACGCCTGGGAGTTCTGTTGGAACTTCAAAGTTGAAGAATGGGATCTTCTTTGTAGGTGCTTTTAAAATATCTCCATTGAGAATTGCATCGATGATTCCACGAGTATCACGAATGGAGATACGCTTTCCTGTACCATTCCATCCAGTATTTACTAAATATGCCTTTGCACCACTTTGTTCCATTCTCTTTACTAATTCTTCTGCATACTTTGTAGGATGAAGTTCTAAGAATGCCTGACCGAAGCAAGCAGAGAAAGTAGGAGTAGGTTCTGTAATACCACGTTCTGTACCAGCCAGCTTTGCTGTGAAACCAGACAAGAAATAATATTGTGTCTGTTCTGGAGTAAGGATGGATACTGGAGGAAGTACGCCAAATGCATCTGCGGAAAGGAAGATTACTTCTTTTGCTGCTGGTGCAGTAGAAACTGGGCGAACAATGTTGTCAATATGATCAATTGGATAAGATACACGTGTATTTTCTGTTACACTCTTATCGTCAAAGTCAATCTTACCGTCAGCATCTAAAGTTACGTTTTCCAGAAGGGCGTTACGCTTAATTGCATTGTAAATATCTGGTTCGGATTCTTTGTCTAAGTTGATAACTTTAGCATAGCAGCCGCCTTCAAAGTTAAAGATACCATTATCATCCCAGCCATGTTCGTCATCACCGATTAAGAGACGCTTTGGATCTGTAGACAGAGTTGTCTTACCTGTACCAGAAAGACCAAAGAAGATTGCTGTATTTTCGCCATTTAAATCTGTGTTTGCGGAGCAATGCATAGAAGCGATTCCCTTTAATGGAAGGTAGTAGTTCATCATGGAGAACATACCCTTCTTCATTTCTCCGCCGTACCAAGTATTAACGATAACCTGTTCACGGCTTGTAATGTTGAACATTGCAGCTGTTTCAGAGTTTAATCCTAACTCTTTATAGTTTTCTACCTTTGCTTTAGAAGCATTATAAACAATAAAATCAGGTTCAAAGTCTTTTAATTCTTCTTCAGTTGGACGGATGAACATATTTTTAACAAAGTGAGCCTGCCATGCTACTTCCATAATGAAACGGATTGCCATACGAGTATCTTTGTTAGCGCCACAGAATGCATCTACTACAAAAAGTCTTTTATTGGAAAGTTCGTCTAATGCAATTTTTTTAACGGTATCCCATGCTTCTTGTGTAGCTGGATGGTTGTCGTTCTTATATTCATCGGAAGTCCACCATACCGTATCTTTTGAATTTTCATCAAATACGATGAACTTATCTTTTGGTGAACGTCCTGTATATACACCAGTCATTACATTCACTGCGCCAAGTTCACTTACCTGTCCTTTTTCAAAACCTTCCAGGTTAGGGTTAGTTTCTTCTTCAAATAACATTTCATAAGAAGGATTGTACACGATTTCCGTAGTTCCAGTAATGCCATATTTACTTAAATCAATTTGTGCCATCTTAATCTTAACCTCTTTTCTTTAATATAGTAATACATAATAAAATAATGGAAATTTTATTATGCCTTTTAAAGAAGTGGGAGACCAACTTCTTTATACATTATACCTGATAAATCAATTAAATCAACAAGAAATCATTATTTTTTTTCCAGATTGAAAATAATGATCATTTCATGATGGAATCTACATTGGAAAATATTGTCATAATTAGGTGGGTAAAGTTTAAGAAATTTATAAGAATTAAGCACTTGAATAAATAGACAAGCTATACTATAATGCAAAACATACAGGGAAAGGAAATGGGGAGCGTTCATTTATGAAAGTATTGAAAAAATATAAACAGATTATAATGGTATTATTATATGGCATTTTTTATATTCTATGTTTTGCGTACTTGGAGCAGGGTAGAGGAGGGATGGTTTATCATATAATTCATACACGATTGGATGATATGATTCCATTCTGTGAATTTTTTATAGTTCCATACTTTTTATGGTTTTTCTATGTTGGAATTACCGTATTTTATGTTACATGTATAAGAAAAGAAGGATTTCGTAAATTTGCATTTAGCCTTGTTTTCGGAACTCTAGTATTTATTTTGATCTCGGCCGTATATCCAAATATGCAGGATTTAAGGCCAGAGGTATTTGAAAGAGATAATATTTTTGTGGATTTAGTACGTATGCTATATAAAACAGATACTCCAACCAATGTGCTGCCGAGTTTACATGTTTATATGTCCATGATAACTAATATGGCAATTTGTGATGAAACAGCATTTAAGAAAAATCGGGCAGTCTGTTGGAGCAGTCAGATTTTATGTATTTTAATCGTGCTTTCTACTATGTTTTTGAAACAGCATTCCGTAATTGATGTATGTATGGGAATTATTATGGCATATATGGTATACGATTGGTTTTATAAACCAGCAGAAACAATGGATAAAGTATGGACAGAAAAATGGAATAGTTCAAGGATAGAGTAAAAGAAAGGACTGGTAGTGTTGACCAGTCCTTTTAACATCTATTTAAAAGTAAAGGAAAATGAAAAAAATCTAATAAAAACGTAAGTGAAACATTGTTGAAAGAGTGGGGTATGAATGTTATAATAAAAATCGTAATTAGAATATAGGAGGATTCTATGATAATAAAAATATTGGATTGGTTCGGTGAACAAAAAGTGTCAATAAAGATTATTGCAGCAGTTTTTATGACGCTGTTTCTGCTTTCTCTTATTCCATTGCTGGCAATTTCCTTTTATAATCGTCCAGCAGCCGATGATTATAGTTTTGGTATTTTGACGGTACATACATGGAGAGAAACAGGCTCGATATGGCAAACGATTTTGACCGCATTTTCTCAAGTAAAAAAGACGTATTTGGATTGGCAGGGGACGTTTTCAGCTGTCTTTTTATTTGCATTGCAGCCAGGTGTATTTGGAGAACAATATTATTTTATCACAACATTTTTGCTGCTTGGAACGTTTGTAATTGGAACATTTTATTTTCTATTTGTTATCTGTAATTATTATATGAAAGCAGATAAGTCTAGTTGGATTATCGTATCGGTCTGTGTGTTAACCCTTTCGATTCAACTTGTATTTTCTGCAAGAGAAAGTTTTTATTGGTTTAATGGAGGAATTTATTACACCTTTTATTACTCTCTTAGTTTGATTTTATTTGGAATATTGTTAAAAATAGCATATAAGAAAAAAAGATCTATTTTTAACTATTTTGTGGTTATTTTTTTATCGTTATTTATTGGAGGAGGAAATTATACGACTGCACTTGTTACAACGATTGTCGTATGTCTTTTGGCAATTATTTTTACCTGTCAAAAAAATCCAGCGAAACGTATTATTGGGATTGCATTTTTGCTGCTTTTGATTGGACTTGGAATTAGTGCGGCTGCACCAGGCAATGCAGTTCGGGCGGCATCTCCAGATATTCATCCAATGTCACCGCCAAAGGCGATTTTCTACTCTTTTTATTATGCAATGAAAAAAATGGGGGAATGGACAAACCTATTGCTTGTAACGGCGCTTGTATTTGTGACACCATTGTTTTGGAACGCTGCAAAGCAAAATAAAATGACTTTTCGTTATCCGCTTTTGGTATTCATTGTTTCACTTTGCGTATTTGCTGCGCAGATGACACCGCCGCTTTATGCGATTGGAACAATTGGAGCAGAGAGACAGATTGATATTTATTATTATGCATTTATATTGCTCTGTTTTTTGGATTGGTTTTATTGGGTTGGATGGGTTTGCAGACGATTAGAGTGTAAAAAAATATTAAAATTGAATCATACAATTGCATTTTTGCTGTTTGTTTTGTTTTTGGGGATTACAGGATTTATTAGTTCAAACTATAAGGGAATGAGTAGTATTAGTGCGTATCGTTCCATTCGATCAGGAAAGGCGCAAACTTATGCTGCGGAAATGGATCAACGTTTAAATTTATACCATGATCCAGCTATAAGAGATGTAGTTGTAGAGCCAATTAGTATTATTCCTGGAGTATTAAAGCCAGATAGCGTACAAGCAGATTCGAATAACTGGCAAAATGAAGCAATTGCAGACTTTTATGATAAAAATTCGGTATCCTTGAGTAAATAATGTTCAGAATAGGAGAGAGAAAAAGTGAATATTATCTATCTGGTTATTCCATGTTATAATGAAGAAGAGGTACTCTTAGAAACGTCGAAACGATTGAAGCAGGTTTTAAAGCGGCTAATGAAAGAAAAGAAGATTTCAGAAAAGAGCAAAGTTTTATTTGTAAATGACGGATCGGAAGATGACACATGGCATATTATTGAAACTCTTTGTTGGGAAAGTGATTGGTTTGCAGGAATTAATTTAACTAGAAATTGTGGACATCAAAACGCATTGTTGGCAGGATTAATGACTGCAAAAAACTATGCAGATGCAGTGATTTCTATGGATGCAGATTTACAGGATGATGTAGAGGCAATCGAAGCGTTTGTAGATCGATTTTTGGATGGATATGACATTGTTTATGGAGTTCGTTCCAGTCGGCGTACGAATACGATTTTTAAACGTACAACGGCAGGATGGTTTTATCGATTAATGAAGTTTTTAGGTGCAGAAATTGTCTCGAATCATGCAGATTATCGGTTAATGAGTAAACGAGCATTGGAGCGGCTGGCAGAGTTTCATGAAGTAAATTTATTTTTAAGAGGAATTGTGCCTCAAATTGGCTATCCATCTACGTTTGTAACATATGAAAGACAGGAGCGATTTGCTGGTAAATCAAAGTATTCATTAAGAAAGATGATTTCTTTTGCATTTGAAGGAATTACATCATTTAGTATTAAACCAATTCGTTTTATTTGTATGATGGGAGGCATGTCGTTTCTGGTGAGCGTTTTTATGTTGATTTACTGTATTGTGCAGCATTTTATGGGAAATACAGTAAGCGGATGGGCCAGCCTTGGGGTATCTATTTGGGCAATTGGAGGATTGCAGCTGCTGGCGATTGGAGTAATTGGAGAATATATTGGAAAGATTTATTTAGAGGCAAAGCATCGTCCGAAATATATGATTGAGGAAATGAAAGGTTTAGAAGAAAAAAGAGAAGAGAAAAAGCCAGATACTGAAGTGGAATAATATTAAAAAATATAAGAAATACAGTTGTTTTGTCGAATTTTCTATGGTAGAATAAAAGTTCATAAATGTATCATTCGTGTGAGATGCTGCACGAAGGAGAGGAGTAAATGCTATGAGTGAAGGCAAAAGAAGTAGTTTTACAGGCAGTCTTGGCTTTATTTTAGCTGCTGCTGGAAGTGCAGTTGGTCTGGGTAATCTTTGGAGATTTCCATATCTGGCTGCACAGTATGGAGGAGGAATTTTCCTTCTCGTTTATGTTATTTTAGCAGTTACATTTGGATTTGCTTTAATGACAACGGAGATTGCGATTGGACGAAAGACAGGTACAAGTGTCGTAAAGGCATATAAGGCATTGGATAAACGATTTAGTTTTTTAGGATATCTGGCTGCGATTGTTCCAATTATCATTTTTCCATATTATTCTGTAATTGGTGGATGGGTTACAAAGTATATTGCTGTTTATGCAACAGGGAATCCAGCTGTTTCAAGCGATACATTCTTTGGAAACTTTATTGCTGAGCCAGTCGAACCACTTGCATGGTTTGCAATCTTTTTAATTTTAACGGCAATTATTGTTTTTCTTGGGGTGGAAAAGGGAATTGAAAAAGTTGGAAAGTTTATGATGCCAATTTTGGTTGTTATGATTGTAGGAATTACGATCTATGTATTGACGTTAGAAAATACGATGAGTGGATTATACTACTATTTAGTTCCAGATTTTTCTAAGTTCTCACCAAAGACGGTATTGGCGGCGCTTGGACAGTTGTTCTATTCGATGAGTTTGGCGATGGGTATTATGATCACATATGGTTCCTATTTAAAAAAGGATGTTAACTTAAATGCCTGTGTCAATCAAATCGAACTTTTCGATACGGGAATTGCACTTTTTGCAGGATTAATGATTATCCCAGCTGTTGCATCATTTAGCGGTATCGAGGGTATGAACCAGGGACCTGGATTGATGTTTATTACATTACCAAAGGTATTTGCACAGATGCCGGCAGGAAGAATGGTTGGCTTGGCGTTCTTTATACTTGTATTTTTTGCGGCAATTACAAGTTCCATTTCTCTAATGGAAACTATTATTTCTTTTGCTATGGATAAATTCCATGTAAGCAGACCAAAAGCATGTATTGTAGTATTGATACTTGCATTTATTATTGGAATTCCTTCTTCTCTTGGAAATGGAGTTTGGAGTCATATCACGTTGTTAGGAAAAGATTTCCTTAGCTTTTTTGATTTTATTAGTAATAGTGTAATAATGCCAATTGTAGCATTCCTTACTTGTATTTTAGTTGGATGGGTACTTGGTACTAAGTTTGTAGTTGATGAAGTAAAGCGAGGCGGCTGTAAATTCGGCAGAGAAAAGTTATATGTAGTTTTAATGAAATACATTGCACCGTTCTGTATTATTGCGATTTTAGTTTTCGCAGTACTAGAAGGACTTGGTATTATTACAGTATAATTATTGGCATAATAAAAAGAAGCGGATTGTCAGTGGATAGCCCGCTTCTTTTATGTAAAATTGGGTGATTAAGAAAACAATACTGATACGAAAAATGGTGGTATATTTATTCTAAGAAACCACGTAATGTCAAATAGTCTTTTATTAACTGTACTGATTTTTCAATACCGAGAACTTCTGTATCAATGGTTAAATCATAGTTTAATGCATTATGCCATTCATTCCCTGTAAAATAGTTATAGTATGCCTGACGAACACGGTCCGTTTTTTTCAAAATTTTTAGTACTTCTTGGTTGGAAAGCTGTAATAAACAACTCATTCTCTGTAAACGAAATTCCTGACTGGCATGTATAAAAATACGAACTGCATCGGAACGGTCTTTTAATAAATAATCGGCGCAGCGTCCAACAATGATGCAGGAATGTTCTTCTGCAAGTTTTTGGATGATGGCTGATTCATAACGAAATGCTTTTTCATCTCTAATGAAAGGATCGTTGCTGTCAGTATCATTAATTGGAGGATGTAATGATTTAATAATGCGATATAACATTTTTCCTCCCGGACGTTCATCCGTTTCTTCTAAGACTTCTGGAGATATGCCGCTGGATTGAGAGGCAAGATGTAGGATTTCTTTATCATAAAATGGAATATTTAAATCAGCGGATAATCGGCGTCCGACTTCTCCTGCACCAGCACCATAATTACGGCTAATTGTAATAATACATTTCTTCATAATTTTTACCAGACGCAAAACTTCACTTCCCTCAGGCACGGAGAATTACGTCATTTTCCTTTCTATATACTAGGTTTGCCTCTTGGTTATAATGAAATTATAACAAAAAAATAAAAAAAATACAATAAAAATTATCTAAATTGATATGATAAAATTCTTGACACAAAAATTATTATCTGTTAGAATGAAGCATATTATAGAAAAAGGCATGGATAAGAACAAGTAGCAGTCAATGGAACAAACAGAGAGTTGCTGGGTGGTGAGAAGCACATGGAAAGTTGATTGTGAATACCTCTTTGAGCTGCACACCGAACAGAAATTAGTAGGCTGTGACGGCTGCGACCGTTATATCGCAAGGGTATTAAAGATTCATTACAGAATGTACCCGATAAGGCAGACAATGTGAGTTGTCTGTAAATAAAGGTGGTACCACGAGCATTCCCCCTCGTCCTTTCTTAGGACGGGGGATTTTTAATTTTATAAAGTAAGAGAACTATGCTTGGAAAAGGAGAGATTGAAATGAAAATTTATGAAGAACTTCAGGCAAGAGGATTGATTGCACAGGTTACAGATGAAGAGGAAATAAGAGAATTGATTAACAATGGAAAGGCTGTTTTTTATATTGGATTTGACCCAACGGCGGACAGTCTGCATGTAGGACATTTTATGGCGTTATGTTTAATGAAGCGTTTACAGATGGCAGGAAATAAGCCAATTGCCTTAATTGGAGGCGGGACAGGAATGATTGGAGATCCATCTGGAAGAACCGATATGCGTCAGATGATGACAGTAGAGACGATTCAGCATAACTGTGAATGCTTTAAAAAACAGATGAGTAAGTTTATTGATTTCTCAGAAGGAAAGGCACTTATGGTAAACAATGCAGACTGGCTGATGGATTTAAACTATATTGAGCTGCTTCGTGATGTGGGACCACATTTTAGTGTTAATCGTATGTTAACTGCGGAATGTTATAAAAAACGTATGGAAAAGGGATTGAGTTTCTTGGAATTCAACTATATGATTATGCAAAGTTATGACTTTTTGCAGTTATACGAACGCTACGGCTGTAATTTGCAGTTTGGGGGAGACGATCAGTGGAGCAATATGCTCGGCGGTACGGAATTAATCCGTCGTAAGCTTGGAAAAAATGCATGTGCGATGACGATTACATTGTTATTAAACTCAGAGGGAAATAAGATGGGAAAAACACAGTCAGGTGCAGTCTGGTTGGACCCAAATAAGACATCTCCATTTGAGTTTTACCAATACTGGAGAAATGTAGCCGATGCAGATGTTTTAAAATGTATTCGTATGTTAACCTTTTTACCATTGGAAGAAATTGACAAGATGGAGAGATGGGAAGGCAGTCAATTAAACAAGGCAAAAGAGATTTTAGCATTTGAATTAACGAAGTTAGTTCATGGAGAAGAAGAGGCAGTAAAGGCGCAGGATAGTGCAAGAGCATTGTTTAGCAAAGGGAATGCAGCCGACATGCCAACGGCAGAATTGACACAGGAGGATTTAAGAGAGGAAGCAGCAGATATTTTGACAGTTTTACAAAAATCTGGCTTAGTAAAATCTCGTTCCGAAGGACGTCGGGCAGTAGAACAGGGAGGTGTAAACGTAGATGGAGAAAAAGTAACTGATGTAACTACAGTTTATACTGCTGACGTATTAAAAAATGGTATAGTTGTAAAAAAAGGAAAGAAAAATTTCTGTAAGGTTATTTTAAAATAGGTAGTTTCATTCTAAGACACTGTATAGGGAACTGTTTTCTTATATTATAGTTGTAGTTTATAAAACAGTGATTACAAGGCTATAATTAAAATAGTTCAATATACAGTTGTCTTATTTTTGATATAATAGAGTTGGAAAGCAGAGGATATTGACTTTCTGTTCATAAAAAAGAAAGACTTTGTAAGAAAAAATTAAGTAGCTTGAGTATTTAAATTGTAGTATCATATTTAGGTAAGAAACGAATCATTTAAAGCTAAATAAAGTACGAAAAAATAAGGAGAAGCGAATGATTTTTTTGATTTTAGTACCCCTATATTTATTGGTTAATTATTATATTATCCGCAGAAGTTTAAAATGGATGGGCAATTTTACAAAGTTGTTGACGAAGAAATGGTTTATTATACCGTATTTAATCATTTATATTTTTGCATCCACTTCTATGTTAGTTGCTTTTTGGCTTCCAGCATCTCCATTCCAGCGGTTTATGAAAGTGTTAAGCAATAATTGGCTTGGAACAATGTTATTTGCGTTACTTTTTATTGGAATTGCTGATCTGGGAAAATGGATTGGGAAACATACAGGATTGTTATCGAAACAAACAATTAATTCTAAACGAGTGTTTGCAGTTACTGGAAGTGTTGTTATGATACTAGTAATTGGGATAAGTACATATGGAGTGTTTCATGCGCAAAAATTAAAAAAGACAGTATATGAGGTAAACATTGCAAAAGATGGAGGTAAGATCGAGCAGTTAAATGTAGCGTTGATTGCCGATTTGCATTTGGGTTATAATGTAGGCGTAAGGCAGGTAGAGCGAATGGTTGCTATGCTTAATGAACTACAGCCTGATTTGGTTTGTATTGCGGGAGATATTTTTGACAATGATTATGATGCTTTGGATGATCCAGAACGATTAAAGGAATTATTGCGTTCGATTCAGACGAAATATGGAGTATATGCTTGTTATGGAAATCATGATGTAAAAGAATCGCTATTGGCGGGATTTCAAGTGTCCCATTCAGAGAAAAAAGTAAGTGATGATCGTATGGATCAGTTTCTTGCCGAAGCGAATATCCGGCTTTTAAATGATGAAACAATATTAATTGACGATTCTTTTTATTTGATTGGACGATTGGACTGTAAAAATCCAGGTAAGACTGCCGATGTAAGAAAGACACCAGAACAGTTGACCCAAAATTTAGATAAAACAAAACCAATTCTTGTGATGGATCACCAGCCAGCACAGCTTCAAGAACTCGCAGATGCAGGAGTAGATGTAGATTTATCAGGTCATACCCATGATGGGCAAATTTTTCCAGGAAACTTAACAACACGACTTTTTTGGGAAAATGCCTGTGGACAAATTCAAAAAGGAACGATGCATTCCATTGTAACATCTGGAGTTGGGCTCTGGGGGCCGAATATGCGAATCGGTACGGATGCAGAAGTAGTACAAGTTCAAATTAATATGGAGTAACTATAATGCAAAAAATTTTGATTGTAGAAGATGATATGGTAATTGCCAATGTTTTAAAACAACATTTGCAAAAATGGAATTATGAAGTAAAGACGGTATCGGACTTTAAAAATGTGATGGAATGTTTTTTGGAATTTGATCCACATATGGTACTAATGGATATTTCACTGCCTTTTTTTAATGGATATCATTGGTGCACCGAAATCCGAAAACGTTCTCAAATACCAGTAATTTTCTTATCCGCAGCCTCAGATAATATGAATATTGTTATGGCAATTTCCATGGGTGGAGATGATTTTATTGCGAAGCCATTTGATTTGACTGTTGTGACAGCCAAGATTCAGGCATGGATGCGCAGAACTTATACGTTTCAGAATCAAATCCATGTATTAGAGAGACAGGGGGTTGTTTTAAATATTGGAAGTGCAGAGCTTTCCTATCAAAATAAGAAAATTGAGTTGACCAAAAATGATTTTAAAATTATGCAAATATTAATGGAATATGCACCAAATGTAGTACCGAGAGAAGAGATAATGAAACGGCTCTGGGAAAGTGATGAATTTATTGATGATAATACATTAACAGTGAATATAACAAGGCTTAGAAAAAAATTAGAAGAAAATGGGATAGATGATTTTATTAGAACAAGAAAAGGCATTGGGTATTATATTCCATAGAAAGGGAAATTTGCGGAAAAATTATATGAGACAATCGGAGCCATTTTTTCAAGTATTAGCGGGATATTTTTATGTGAAATGGAAAATAATTCTGCTGTATTGTTTTGTAATAGGATTTTTTTTCATTGTATGTTTTTTGTATAATGTTCCAATAGAACCAGCGCAATATGCAGGAATTATGTCTGGTATTTTGTTGGGGATTGTTGGAATTGCGGATTTTTTTCGTTATTATCAAAAACGTCGTCAGCTGTTTTGGATGCGTGAAAAAATTAAAAATGAGATAGACGGACTTCCAGAACCAAAAGAAACGTTGGAAGAGCAGTATCAAGAACTGCTTTTTATTCTTCAGGAAGAAAAGCGAAGAGTAATATCTATGATGGATGAAAGATACAGCGAAATGATGCACTATTATACTCTTTGGGTTCACCAGATTAAGACACCGATTGCTGCTATGCGTTTATTATTACAAGTAAGTCAAGAAGAACAAAAGGCAGAAATGGAACAGGAATTGTTTAAGATTGAACAGTATGTTGAAATGGTGTTAGGATATTTAAGAGCTTCTTCTAACACAACCGATTTTATTTTTCAATCGTATGATTTGGCAGTGCTTGTGAAGCAGGCGGTAAAAAAATATGCTTCTGTGTTTATTCATTCCAATATTAAACTTTCCATGGAGGAGATTCATGAAACGGTTTTGACGGACGAGAAGTGGCTTATATTTGTAATGGAACAGATTTTATCCAATGCGTTAAAGTATACAAAAACTGGCGGAACAATCAAAATTTATATGCAGCCTCCTCAAATTTTGGTAATAGAAGATTCTGGAATTGGAATCCAGGCGGAAGATCTTCCACGTGTATTTGAAGAAGGATATACAGGATACAATGGACATATGGATAAGAAATCTACAGGAATTGGACTATATTTATGCAATACAATTATGGAAAAGCTGGGACATCGTATTTGGATTACTTCTGAAGTAGGTGAAGGAACTAAGGTGATGTTAGATTTAACAAGAAAAGAGAATAGTCTTACAAGAATGTAAGGTTAGGAATCGGAAATGTAAGCCAAATCTATGGTAATACATTTCCTTTTTTATTATACTTGCCATAGTGGTTCAAAAAACTGCTGAAAAAAACTAGCATGGAAATGAGTTTCCAATTGATAAAAGAAGGATATCACTAGGAGGTAATTATGGCTTTATTGGAAGTAAAAAATTTAAAAAAGATATATACAACTCGATTTGGAGGAAATCAAGTACAGGCATTGAAAAATGTAAACTTCTCCGTAGAAAAGGGAGAGTATATTGCAATCATGGGAGAATCTGGTTCAGGAAAAACTACATTGCTGAATATTTTAGCCTCATTAGATAAGCCAACAAGTGGAACGGTATTATTATCAGGAAAAAACTTGACTACAATCAAGGAAAAAGATATTTCATCGTTTCGAAGAGATAATCTGGGATTTGTATTTCAAGACTTTAATTTATTGGATACGTTTTCTTTGGAAGATAATATTTTCCTTCCGCTTGTATTGTCAGGAAAAACTTATTCTGAAATGAATGACCGAATCCGTCCGCTGGCAAAAAAACTAGGAATTGAAGATATTTTGAAAAAATATCCATATGAAGTTTCTGGAGGACAAAAACAGCGTTGTGCAGTGGCGAGAGCATTAATTACAAAACCACAGATTGTACTGGCAGATGAACCAACTGGTGCATTGGATTCTCGTTCTACCGATGAATTATTAAAATTGTTCTCCGATATTCATAGGGATGGACAAACTATTTTAATGGTTACCCATAGTACGAGGGCAGCAAGTTGTGCAAGCCGTGTTTTATTTATTAAAGATGGTGAAGTCTTTCATCAGATTTATCGGGGAGATATGACAGATCAAAAAATGTATCAAAAAATATCGGATACATTAACGGTGTTGGCAACAGGAGGTGAGGCACATGAATAAATGGATGTTTTATCCAAAAATGGCATGGGTCAATATAAAAAAGAATGGAAAAATTTATTTTCCCTATATTTTAACTTGTATCGGAACAATCTTAATGTTTTACAATATTTGTGCCATTTCAGAGAATAAAGGAACGGCTCAGCTGGCAGGAGCTGTATTAGTACAAGTAATTCTGAAACTTGGAATTATGATTATTGGAATATTTGCGGTTATTTTTCTTTTTTATACAAATAGTTTTTTAATGAAACGCCGGCAAAAAGAGTTGGGACTTTATAATATATTAGGAATGGGAAAACGCCATATTGCAAAAATGATGTTTTGTGAGACGGTAATGATTGCATTTGTTAGTCTAATTGTAGGAATTGGATTGGGAATTGCGTTGAATAAATTATTATTTTTAGTACTTTTAAAATTAATGGGAGAATCCAATATTCCGTTTGGATTTGAAATTAACTGGGAAGGATTAAAATGGACTTTAATTTTATTTGGAATTATTTTTATCCTTATTTTAATTTCTAATCTTTGGAAAATCCACCTCTCTCATCCAATTGAATTGCTGCATGGAGACCAAACAGGAGAACGAGAACCAAAGACAAAATTAGTAATGACAATCATTGGAATTTTATCGATGATAGCTGGTTATTATCTGGCATTAAAGGTGAGCAGTCCGATGGATGCAATTGGAATCTTTTTTATTGCAGTAATTCTGGTGATCGTTGGAACTTATGCATTGTTTACGGCAGGAAGTATTGCATTTTTAAAACTGCTTCGGAAAAATAAACATTATTATTATAAGACGAATCATTTTGTAAGTGTTTCCAGTATGATTTACCGTATGAAACAAAATGCGGTTGGTTTGGCTAATATCTGTATTTTATCCACAATGGTACTTGTAGTACTTTCCTCTACTGTATCTTTGTATGGTGGATTGGAAGATGCATTAAATACTCAGTTTATTCGTCAGGTACAGACAGAAGTTGATATGGAAGATTTGGGACAGAATGAGGCAATTCAAAAAGATATTCAAGAAGCGGCAGAAAAAACAGAAGATAAAATTTCAGATTTACTTTCTTATTATTATTTTGAGGAGTATATGCTAGAAGAAGATGGACATTTTCAATATCAGAGATTAATGACAATGGATGCAACCGACTACATTGTATTAATACCAGAAAGTCAGTATGAACAAATAAGTGGAATGACAATGGATTTAAATACAGATGAGGTTTATTATTATACAGAAAATGCTAAAAAATTAGATTCTGTAATACAGATTATGAATATGCCTTTGAAGGTAAAAGGAGTCCTTGAGGAAATCAGTAATGCAAATAGTTCCATTATTGCATATGATAGTTATTTTATCGTTGCCAGTGATTCTACTGTAGAGCAAATCCGTCAGGAAATAATTCAAGCTGCTCAAAAGGAAAAGGGGCAGATCAGAGATTTAGATTATACTTATTATATTGGAGCGAATGTAATGAAAGAGAATGTAGAGATGGTTGTAGACAGTTGGAATAGCTCCTTTAGTGGTAACGGCTATGAATTGGGAATTTTCCAAGATATTTATAGTACTGGTCCAGAATTAAAAGCAATGTATGGAGGATTTTTCTTTTTAGGATTATTTTTAGGAGCTCTTTTCTTAATGGCAACTGTTTTAATTATTTACTATAAGCAGATCTCTGAAGGGTATGAGGATCAAAAGCGATTTGAAATTATGCAAAAAGTAGGAATGAGCCGAAGAGAGATCAAAAAGGCAATTGGAAGCCAAGTGTTAATTGTATTTTTCCTGCCGCTTGTTACGGCATGTATTCATATTATTGGTGCATTTAAGATGATTTCTAAATTAGAAATGGCACTTGGACTGTCAAATATCCAAATATTTGTATGGTGTACAATTCTAGTTGCTGCAATATTTGCAGTGATTTATGCATTGGTGTATATATGGACGGCGAGGGAATATTATAAAATTGTACAGTCGTCTTAAAAATTTTTATAGGAATCTTTATTTTAAAATCAAAGGTTGGATATGGTTTTTCTGTATCTGACCTTTTTTGATCTCATAGGAAATACAATTCAAAACTCACTTGCGAGTCTTGGGTTAAATAAAATGAAAATGCTGTAGGGCATGTTCAATTCCATCTTCTTCTACCGATCGGGTGACATAACGAACCTTTTCAAAAAGACTGACAGGCTGACTATTTCCCATGGCAATACTATTCGGTACATATTCTAACATGGGAAGATCGTTATTACTATCGCCAACCGCGTAAGCATGATTCAGAGGAATATTTAACTTATTGAGTAAAAATTGAATTCCAGAAGCTTTAGAGTATCCTCTTGGAACGAATTCTTTAAATGAATCACTTCGGTCAATACATACAAAATAAGGAGAAACAGCGTTTAGAAATGTTGGAAAATCACTGTTTTCTTCAATCCATACAACGAATTTATCAAAGAAAAAGTCTTTGGATAAGATGTCCATATCTGGTATGAAACCACGATCGATACAAGATTTATAAAGTTCGTATGCAGATGGGCGCAGTGTCTCAACTGGGGTGAAACCAATATGGGTTCTGGCTTCAAATACAACGTCCAAGTGGCAAGAAAGCCCATAATTTACAACAATGGAACATATTTCAGGTGGTTGCGTAATGTAGAGTAAATCTTGGTTATTGTAAATAATATGAGTGCCACAGGCACAGATGAGTCCATCAAATCCTATGTCTAGAATATAAGAATCAATATTATTGAGACAACGGCCAGTATTAATGAACATTTTATGGCCATTGGTTCTGGCTTGCCGAATGGAACGGATTGCTGATTCAGGTATTTGTTTTGTCTCCTCAGATAGGAGTGTGCCGTCAATATCAAAAAACATAATTTTTGTATCTGTCATAAATGCCTCCGTGTTTTGGATAGTTATTACTGGTATTGTTCAGTATAGAGGAAAATAAAGGAATTGTAAACCCCTCTTATACTTCCAAAATGGAATCGTTTATGATATAATGCCAACGTATCAAGTAATATTTTAATAGAAATAAATGAAAATTGAAAAATAATGAGAAAAAGGCAAAGGAGGTGTTTTGATGAGAGCGAAAAGTTCTTTGAAAATATGGATACTTATATTTGTGATTGGTTTGATTATGACGGGATGTACTTTACAAGAAGAAAAGAATGAATCCAGTCTGGAAAATAAAACGGAGTCAGTTACAGAAAAAAAATTAGAATCTTCAAAAGAAGAAACTGCACAAGTTACGGAAGAGAGTAGTGAGTTGGCAGAAGAAACCGTAACAGAGGAATCTGAAAAAGCAGAAGAAACAACTACAATGATGCAAACAGGGCCAACGGCTCCAGAATCTCCGATTGTTCATTCCGTGCGGCTTATGGCAGTTGGAGACAATTTAATGCATTTATCCAATACAATGAGTGCCAAGCAGCCAGATGGAAGCTTTGATTTTACGTATCATTTTCAGCATATTGCTCCGATCATTCAGCAAGCCGATCTTGCGGTTGTGAATCAAGAATGTGTTATGGGAGGAATTGAGCTTGGGATTCAAACTTATCCATGTTTTAATACCGTATATGAAGTAGGACGAGATTTAGTAAAGGCAGGTTTTAATGTAATTTTAGCTGCCAATAACCATATTTTGGATCAGGGAGAAACTGGACTTCAGAATATGATTCGTTACTGGAAGACAAACTACCCCGATATTCCTGTGCTTGGAATTCATGAAACAGAAGAGGATAGTAAAATAATTCCTGTAATTGAGAAGAATGGGATTCGGATTGCAATGCTGAATTATACTTACGATACAAATTTAAAAGCTGGGATAGAAGAAAAACCTTATTTGGTAAATTATTTGGAAGAAGAAAGAATAGAATCGGATATTAAAAAGGCAAAGACGATGGCTGATTTTATTATTGTATTTCCACATTGGGGAGAAGAATATAACGATACCCCTACGCCAGAGGTACAGGAATTAGCAAAAAAAATGGCAAATTGGGGAGCTGATTTAATTATTGGAGCGCATCCGCATGTAATAGAGCCAGTGGAATGGATTCCAAGAGCCAATGATAAACCTACGCTCGTTTACTATTCGCTTGGGAACTTCCAGTCAGAACAGTTTCGTACGGAACAAATGCTGGGAGGATTGGCAGATGTTACAATTATAAAGGATGAAAATGGAGATACTTATGTATTGAACCATACAATGGAATATCTCGTAACCCACTACCAGCTGACAATTCCAAATCTTGGCTATTATAATATTGTAACAACTTATCCATGGGAGCAGTATAGTCCAGAATTAGCAACTGCACCACATGGAATTATTAGCAAAGATCCAACGTTTTCTTATGAAAAATTGGATCAGATTCGAAAGAACATGATGGCAAGATGTCAATGATGGAGGAAGATATGGAAAAAGAAAAAATATATTCCCGTTGGAATTTACTGCTTTTGGCGGCAGGCTGTACGATTGGAGTAGGAAATATATGGCGTTTTCCATCTCTAGCAGTTCAATATGGAGGAGGGGTTTTTTTACTTGTATATTTTCTCCTGTTAGTTATCATTGGAATTCCGATTATTGCGATGGAAATGGCGATTGGAAGAGCTTCCAGAAAATCTATTTCATCTGCATTTCAAGAACTAGATAAGGAAGGACAGCATGGAACAATTGAACGCTATGTTGCATATGCAGGTAACTTTTTACTCTTAGCGGTTTATGTGCCAGTGACGGGATGGTCCATGTATTATTTTTTTCAAACAGTACTCGGAACCTTTTCAAGTAGTTCTGTCACAATAACAGGATTGTTTCAAGATCTTACTTCTAATGTGGGAGTATTATTTCTGCTAGGGATTATTGTGCTTGCATTGGCATTATTTTGTTGTTTTGTAGGAGTAAAAGAGGGAGTAGTTCGGGTCGTTCGAATCTTGATTGTACTATTGTTTTTATTTTTGATTTTCATGGCTGTAGATGGATTGTTTCAAGATAGGAGGAAAGAAGCTCTTTTACTTTATTTGAAACCAGATTGGAAAAAAGCAATGGAAAGTGGTATATTCCACTTATTAGAAGATGCAATGAATCAGGCGTTGTTTACACTTGGGGTTGGCGTAGGTATTATGACAATGCTTGGAAAGCATATGACAAAGAAACGTACTATTTTTGGAGAGGCAGTTTGGATTGCAGTAATTGATACATCGGCATCCCTGCTTACTGGAATTGCGGTAATTTGTATTTGTGTTGCTTATGGAAAGGAAATTACAGCAGGGCCAGAACTAGTTTTTCAAACATTGCCTCATATTTTTCATGAAATGAGTCATGGAAGAGTCTGGGGAGGCTTATTATATCTAGTTCTTTTTTGTGCTTCAGCAAGTAGTACAATTGTATTGTTTGAAAATATTACAGAAATGTTTATGGATCAATTTCATTGGGATAGGAAGAAATCCTGTTTTGTTTTATTTGGTTTTAGTGTGATACTAATTGCAATTACTTTGATTTGTATTGTGATTTTCTCTGTTAAAATTTCGTCTACAGATGGGACAACGGCATTAATTGGAGTAGATGCTTTATTAAGAAGATGGATTTTTCCAGCGGGTGCAGTTTTAGTGACGATGGGATGTACAATGGATGGAGTATGGGGATTTCATGAATTTATGGCAGAGGTAAATCAAGGGGATGGAATCAAAATGTCCAATAGAATAAAAGGAGTAATGCAAATTGGTATTCCGACAGTTATTATTTTTATTGTGATTATAGGATGGATGAATTTATGAGAAACTATATACGATTGATGATTATTATATTAGGTTTGGTTGTACTCGGAGGATGTGCTGAGTCACAAAATGCAACAATGAATTCGACAGATCAAACGGAAACAACCCAAGAATTAACGCAAAAGAAAGAAGAGAATGTACAGCAGCCAGTGCAGTCAACTAATTTAGAAGAAAGTTCACAAGATAATATAGATACGGAAGTGACGGAAATGAGACTCATTGCTGTAGGGGATAATTTAATGCATCGTTCGTCTTCTTTGAGTGGACAGCAGGCCGATGGAAGCTGGAATTATACTAGGAATTTTGAAAATGTATCATCTTTGGTACAGCAGGCAGACATTGCTGTTATAAATCAGGAATGTGTAATGGGAGGTTTGGAATTAGGAATTCAAAACTATCCATTGTTGAATACAGGAAATGAAGTGGGATCGTTTCTTGTTAATGCGGGATTTGATGTAATTTTGGCTGCGAATAATCATATTTTAGATCAAAACTATGCAGGTGTTCATAATATGATGAATTATTGGAGGACAACCTATCCGCAAATTCCTGTATTGGGAATACATGAGAGCCAAGAAGAACAAGATGCCATTACCGTTATGGAAGCGCATGGAATTAAGTTAGCATTGCTAAATTATACATATGATACAAATACACATGATGCATTACAGGGACGTCCATGGCTCGTAGATTATATCGATAAAGAACGCATGGCAAAGGATATTGCGACAGCAAAGGAGATGGCAGATTTTATTGTTGTATTTCCGCACTGGGGAGAGGAGTATGTGTTTGCAGATATAACGGATGAACAAAGGGAATTAACTGCGTTTTTTGCAGAACAGGGAGTAGATCTTGTAATTGGAGCACATCCCCATGTTTTAGAGCCAGTTCAGTTTATAGAACGGGAAGGAGATCGTCCAATGTTAGTTTACTACTCTCTGGGGAATTTTCAATCCATCCAGTATAAAACGGAAACAATGCTTGGAGGCTTGGCAGATGTGACAATTAGAAAAGATGAAACAGGTACCTATATTGTAGCACATAGTTTGAAAACTCTAGTCACTCATTTTCAAAATACAGATCCTAATTGCGGCTATTTTGATTTTGTGACTACCTATCTTTGGGAGCAATATACACCAGAACTGGCAGCACAACACGATGTTCGTTTCCAAGATAGTACATTTTCCTATGAACGGCTTGCTCAGCTTCAGCAGCAAATTATGTCAACGGTACAATAAACTAAGAATACTATAAAGAAACTGCGTCTTAATTTGGTAAGTATACCATGTTAAGACGCAGTTTTATCATGATATGAAAGCTCTAGTAGAGGATCTCTGTTAAAAAAATTCTACATTCACGTAAGAATGTAAATCGATTATTTTAAAGTTTCTAAATGTTGTTTATGACGATTTAATAAGTTATTGATACGATCGGTTGGACTAAGTAAATGCTGAAGGGATGCGTTATGATTCAAGTTATCAATTAAAAGTGCAATATACTTACTTAAATCTACATTTACATAGTATGGTCTGGATAATAATTCAGGTGTTTGATAGATCAGATTAGTTGTAAGAACACGGTCAATCAAACCAGCTTCATAAGCCTTATCGAACTTTTCCATTCCATTTGTAAAAAGTCCAAATGTAGCAGCAGCAAATACTTTATTTGCTTTTCTGCGTTTTAATTCTTTTGCAACGTCAATCATACTGTCACCAGAAGAAATCATATCATCAATGATCAGTACATTTTTACCTTCTACATTACTTCCTAAAAACTCATGGGCAACAATTGGATTTTTACCATCTACTACACGTGTATAATCACGGCGTTTATAAAACATACCCAGGTCTACACCAAGGTAATTCGCAAAAGTAACGGCACGATTTGTACCGCCTTCGTCTGGACTAATAACCATAAGGTGATCGCTGTCAATTGGAAGGTCTGGTTCTGCACGCAATAATCCTTTTAAAAATTGATAAGTACAGGAAATTGTTTCAAATCCCTTTAAAGGAATTGCATTCTGTACACGAGGATCGTGTGCATCAAATGTAATAATTGTTTCCACACCCATATTCGTTAATTCCTGTAATGCCATAGCACAGTCCAAAGACTCTCTGGATGTACGACGATGTTGTCTGCTTTCGTACAAAAATGGCATAATAACATTGACACGGCGGGCCTTCCCACCAATTGCGGCAATAATCCTCTTTAAGTCTTGAAAATGGTCATCAGGAGACATATGGTTAGTGTAACCATAGAGAGAATAAGTAAGACTATAGTTGCAAACATCAACCATAATATAAACATCGTCACCACGAATGGACTCGTTAAGAGCTCCTTTCGCCTCGCCAGAACCAAAGCGAGGGGTTTTGGCAGATATAATATAACTGTCTTTTAAGTAGCCATTAAAATGAATGGTAGAGGTATGTTCGTTTTCACGTTCATTTCTCCATTTTGCAAGATAGTGGTCTACTTGTTTTCCAAGTGTTGTACAACTAGACATTGGAATAAATGCAAGTGGTCCGACTGGAATCGTTTGTAACTGTTCTGTATCTGGCATAATTATTTTTTCCTCCTTGGTGTCTTATGCAATATTTATAACATGTTTTTAAATAGGAATCAAGTCTGGTAACGACCAAATTTTTTCTGAATCCGAATATCATTGCCAAATAATGCAATAATATCGTAATTACTAAGGATTCGGGAAGCAATTCGCTCTGAGTACATATCTCGAATATCTCCAGGACTTAAATTTGTAGAAATAATAGTTCCTTTGCATCGGTTGAGCCGTTCATTAATACAATAAAATAGTTTACTTACAGTAAAGGAATTGGTACGTTCTGTTCCAAGATCATCAATAATTAATAGATCACTGTCTAAAATATAATGGTCGATGTCTTCATGGGCTTCTTCATTATAAGAAAAGCTGCTGCGTGAAAAAACTTCAAAAAGTTCTGTAGCAGTTAAATAGACAACAGAGTTTGTTCGTTCAATTAATTCTTTGGCAATACAATTGGAGAGAAATGTTTTTCCAACTCCTGTATTTCCAGTGAACAAAAGATTACCATGACATTTTTCGAATGTAGAAATATAAGTTTTGCAGCGATTGACGACGTCCTTCATATAATCTCGAATACTTCTTTTCAAAGAATGATTATATTCCGTAGAATAATAACGAAAAGAAAAGGTACTAAAGTTTTCTTTTTGTAAAATTTCTTTTAAATTAGATTGATCATATAAGAGATCAACCGCAGCCTGCTGAAAACAATGGCATTTTTTTCCATTTATATATCCAGTATCTTTGCAATCAGAACAATAATAGTGTAAATCCATATAATCAGAAGGCAGACCATGGGCGGAAAGAATGGTAAGGCGTCTCTTTTTCAATGAAGAGATTTGGCTGCGTACAAGATCAGCCTGTTTTGGATTGCCGTTAATTAAATCACGTGCCCGCTGGGCAGATAATGAACTGAGTTTTTCTGCAATTTGTTTTAACTCAGGAGCCATTTGGTAAGCTTGTTCAATTCGTTTTTGCTGCTGATGAAAATTATTCAATTGTCTGCGGTTGTATTCCCGCATTAACATATCGTATTGCGAATTTTTTAAGGACATAATTGACTTCCTTTTTTCTTTTTTTATTATTCATAACCATAATAACTAGCGACTAGTTCATCATAGTCTGTATTTCTCTGTTTAAAATTGTGAAATTGAGATGGTTTGCGGTTTGTTCTGTTAATGGATTGTATGGAAGCTGTTTGTTTATTTTTATTTTGATATTCTTGATCTCGTGCAGCAACTTGTTCTAACGTGGTAATTCCAGCCTGTTTCCATGACATCAAAATGGAATCGGTATATTCAAAACTTGGATTGTGTACAGCAGTCATAGTTTTTTCGCAAGCTTTTAATATCATTTCAGTTGAAAACGTTCGATTCCATTTGCGAATAAACTCAGATTCTTTTAAAGATGGTCCACGATTTTGAAGACCAAAGGCTCGCATAACAGAGTATACGATTTTAGAACGACTTGTAGTGTAATCTTTAATCGCAGAAATAGAAAATAATCGCTGTTCATGCCAGTTACGTGCAACTGCTTCAATATAGTTCATATTGGTATGTCCCTGTTCAACGCAATATTCAATCAGGTATTCGATGATATCATAGGAACGATGGAACATTAGATACCAATAACCTAAAATACTCCAGTCTGTAGATTTTACAGTACGTTTTAAATAAATTTCTGCAATATTAAGTAATTCACAGAAATTTGGATCACGACTCAAATTTTCCATCATTTGTGGAGTAGGTTCTGTAAATTCTTCTGAAGAATCAACAGGTTCTGGAAGGTTTGGAGTTATGACATCTAATAATGTAATGTCGGTTAAGCTATGATTAAAATCGAAACTAAGACGTAAAAGTCCTTCTTTTTCCCAATAGGAAAGCGCACGCAGGACATCATGTTCTGTTAAATGAAAAATGTCTGCCATATGGGAAAGAGAAAGCTTTGGATTTGTTTTTTGTCTGCTGCGGAGCAGATAAAGATAAATCTTTACAAATTCTCCGTTTGCTTTTGGCATATATTCATCTATAAATATACCAGATACCATTACGGTATCTTGATTTATCTGATTATGTAAATTCAATGTTGCCATATGCTGCATGCTCCTCCTGTTTATTCTACAATAAGATGTAGTAAATCACTGCAATTTGTATCACTACGTAATCTAGTAACTTGAGTATAACACAGTTGGATAAAAATGCAAGGGCAATAAAATTGTGGATAAGTCAAAAATAAGAATTGTGGATATTGTGGATACTGTGGATAACTTTTTATACAGAAAAAATTGAAATCCCTAGTGGACGAAAAAATGTTGTAAATACGAGATTTTTCGAAAATCAAAAATAAAAAAATTTAAACATAAAAAATAAAAAAATCCACAGAAGCCAAGAGGTCTGACACTGTGGATATTGTGGATAACTATTGTTTAAGGAGATTTTCTCCAACAATTACGATATCTCCAGCGCCCATAGTTATCAACAGGTCGCCGTTGATACAATTTTTTAATAAAAATTTTTGGATTTCTTCAAAGGATGGGAAATAATAGGCATCGGTACCTAAGTCAAGTAATTTCTTTTGAAGATCTTTGGAGCTAATTCCAAGCGTATTTGTTTCTCTCGCTGCATAAATATCGGCTAGGACAACATGGTCTGCCAAGGAAAGCGCTTTTGCAAAATCATCCATAAGAGAAAATGTACGTGTATAAGTATGCGGTTGGAAAACACACCAGATATCTCTATGAGGATAGTTTTGGGCAGTATTTAATGTGGCAGTAATTTCTTGTGGATGATGGGCATAATCATCAATGATGGTAACACCATTTC